>CALGEM010000256.1 GCA_937881505.1 uncultured euryarchaeote | reverse complement strand
TAACCTGGAACGTATTTTTTGCAACTTTCCAATTAATTTTAGCTGCATCCGTAGTTTTTCTACGAAACCACACAATTAGTTATCCTGAACCCATTGTTCATACTTAGTCATACAAATTTTGAACTGTTCACTGGAAAGGCATCCATCTAGCCACTTGTGAACATTATTCCAGTCCTGGGAATCAAACCATTTTCTATCATGGTTTGCAAATTGTCTGATGAAGGGGAAAATCGCATCACTCAAGTTTCCTTCAGGTATGCTTTCATCCAAATCATAGATGAATTTTGAAGCGGCAGTGCGATGCTCGATATGGTCGACGTTTTCGTAACGGTTTGGATATTTGTAGCGGTCCAGGTGGAACTTGAATTCATCATCGTTGCGTGCCACCCAGTGCGCTTCCTCCTCGCTGAGTTCCCAATCGAGCACGTGCTGCATGATCTCAAGGCTCTCCTCAATGACCGTGCCGTCAGGCAGCAAGAGCACGGGCACCGTGCCCTTGGGTGAAATCTCCATCATGTGGTCGGGGCGGTCGCGAAGCACGACTTCGCGCAACTCAACCTCGTAGCCCTCCCGAACGATGGACATCCGCGCCCGCATGGCGTAGGGACAGCGACGAAAGGAGTAGAGAACGGGCAGCGACACGGCGACCCTTCCTGCATCACTCAGGCGGCGTGGGCGGAGCGTAGCCACCGTCAACGGCTTCTTGCACAGTCGCCATGTCGGCGTCGACCATCATCTGAACGAGTTCTTCAAACGAGGTACTTGGCACCCAACCGAGTTCCTTCTCTGCCAGCGCCGGGTCGCCGATGAGCAAATCCACTTCAGCGGGACGGAAGAACTTGGGATTGGTGCGAACACGCACGACACCGTTCTGGTCGGTGGCGATGGTATCGACGTCTTCACCCGACCACGTCAGGTCCATGCCGACATGGGAGAAGGCGAGGGAAATCATGTCGCGCACGCTGTGCGTGCGGCCGGTCGCCACGACGTAGTCGCCGGGTTTGTCCTGTTGGAGCATGCGCCACTGCATCTCGACGTAGTCCCCGGCGAAGCCCCAGTCTCGCTTGGCATCGACATTGCCGATCCACAGACACTCGTCAAAGCCGTGGGCGATGCGAGCGGCGGTCATGGTGACCTTGCGGGTGACGAATTCAAGACCGCGGCGAGGGCTTTCGTGGTTGAAGAGAATGCCCGTGCAGGCGAACATATCGTAGGACTCGCGGTAGTTTCGGGTGATTTCGAAGGCGAACACCTTGGCGCATCCATAGGGTGAGCGGGGATGGAAGGGCGTGAGTTCGGTTTGGGGAACATCTCGGACCTTGCCGTACTGCTCCGAAGAGCCAGCCTGATAGAAGCGGCAGTGAGGAGCGTGCTTGCGAATGGCTTCGAGGCAGCGAAGGGCACCCAGGCCGGTGATGTCAGCGGTCATCATGGGCGAGCGCCAGGATTCGGGGACGAAGGACATGGCGCCGAGGTTGTAGAACTCGTCGGGTTGGGTCTGGTTGACGGCGTTGTCAATGGAGTTCTGGTCGGCCAAATCGCCGTTGAGGAGGTGGAACTTGTCGTTGCTCATCAGGTGGTTGATGAGGCTGCGACCGGAGGTGGGTTGAGAGACACGGCGCACCAATCCGTAGACGGTGTAGCCCTTCTCAAGAAGCAATTCGGCAAGGTAGGAACCGTCTTGCCCAGTGATGCCCGTGATCATGGCGGTCTTGCTGCCCATGTTGGATGGCAGATGGTTTCCCTTTTCAAACGGTCGCCTTGAGGATGGCTTTCAACCAAGGGCCAAAACGACCCCTTGAATTTTAAAGACCCCTTGACCAGCGTTTGGCCATGGCACTTGAGAGGGAAGGGGCACGCCCTCGTCTTCTCATCGTGCGTGGTTCTTTTGCCACCATGGGCGGCGCTGAGCGTGAATTGCTCCAACTCATTCGCATGGCCCACGGACGTTGGGATGTCCATTTGGCCACCCTCGACATCTCCGAGGAAGCCCAAGAGCTGATGCTGCCAGCAACCCCCACCCTCATCAAGCCCCCAACCAACCTGAACTGGCCCGAAGGCGCCCTCGCCGAGGTGACGGCCGCAGCGAGCAAAGCGGCGCAAAAAGCGTGGGCTGCGTTGGATATTCCTTGGGAGCAATTCGATGTTGTTCACCTGTCGGTGTGCCGAGGAACGCTCGAGATTCTGCCGCTTATTCCCTCCCATCTTCCCGTCAATTACCACTGCCTTGAACCGCCCCGTTGGCTCTACGAAGACGTGCTTCACCGCCATCCCAACGGCCAACCAAAGCGACCGCTCTGGCTGACAAACCTGGTGTTCACACGGCAACGCCGACGGGACCAACGCTTTGTTCGGAACCTGCTCAAGCGCCCGAAAAGCGCCATCTTCGGAAACTCGCCGTGGAGCCAGATTCTGCTCGAGCGCACCTACGGCCTGCCTTCTGACCCCACCACCACCAACGGCCATCCACCCCGCCGGGATAGCAACCATCGGCCCCTCGAGGGCTCCCATGTGCTGCCAACCGTTGACCTCAGCAATTGGCCTGCTGAAGCGACCGCTGAGGAGGAAACGGAGCGAGGCGATGTGGCCCTTCCTGCTGGACCCTACGTCGTCACCATCGGTACGGTTTCCCACGTCAAAGGGACCTACGACACCCTCCGCTCGCTGGTGAGCACGCCCTATGCCCTGGTCCAAGCCGGTGGCGGCTCAGCCGAAGAAAAGGCGGCCCTCATCGCTGAGGGAGAACGCCTCGGGGTGAACGTGGTGTGCATGCCCCGCCTTACTCAGGCAGCGCTCGTCGGTGTGGTTCGTGGTGCGCACGCCATGGTCAGCCATGCGCATCATGAGCCCTTCGGCTTCACGCCACTCGAAGCGATGGCCGTCGGCGTCCCTCCCATCATGGTCGATGAGGGCGGCTTCCACTACACGATGACCGGTTCGGGTGCCGGTGTGCTGGTTCAACGAGATGACCGCGAGGGCTGGTTGGCGGCCTACGAAGCGGCAGGTGACGGGGAGACCCGGGCGGCATGGGCCAGCGCAGGTAGAAAACACGTCGCAAGCAACTATCCTCCAGAGAGTCAGCTCGAGGCGATTGAGCGTATTATGGCGCCGTTCTTGAGCGACGAATCGGTCTGAAAAATTCTTCTTTTTGCATTCTTTATGTAGGCTCAAGCATCTACTCTACCATGAACGAAGAGCGAAGCCCACGCAATCTGCTTTTGGTCGGTGCTGGAGGCATCGGCACCCAACTGACTGAACTCTTGGTGCCTGCCTTGCGCAGGGTCAACCTCCAAGGCAGCATCACCCTGATGGACGCCGACATTGTTGAAGCGACCAATTTGGGCCACCAACGCTACACCGAGGACGACGTCGGTTCGGCCAAAGTCAGTGCCATCGCCAAGCGATTGGACGACGAAAACTCATCCTTGCGTGTCAAGGCCATCGTTGAAAATTTGCGAACCGCCGAGCAACTTGACGGTTTTGATTTCGTGGTGGTCTGCGTCGACCGTCCAGAGCCACGTCGCCTCGTGCATCAACTCGACATCCCTTGGCTGGACCTCAGGTGCAGCGGCGACGGCCATGTGGCGTTGTCCTCCCAATCCCTTCCCGCTCTGGTTGAGCGAATGACCCCCGACCACGCTCCAGCCAGTTGCCAAGTGCCTGGCGCCTTGGATGCTGGCAATTTGGAATACGGCTTTGCTTCCGCCGCTGCTTTTGGTGCCCAGTGGGCCACCCAACTCTGGCGAGGGCGTCCAGCCCCCGTCCAGTCCATGGGCAGCCTAACCTATGGTGCACTGTCCTTCCCGGAGGTGAGCGCATGATTGGGCTTCCAGACGCAGAGGAACTCGAACTGCAAGATGAGATGTGGGAGCGAGCATGCATTGCCGCTCAAGAACGACGCGTGAACGACGAGGATTTGCTTACCGCTCAACGCATGTTGGCACAGGCCGGCCGATGGGACGGCGTCTACGTCCTTTCGGTCATGGCCGGGCTTGAAACTTCAGTGCTCATCGACGCCGATGAGAAGATATTCATCGATTGGGGTACAGCCGGCCAAGTCACCCTCCAACCTCCGGTTGGTGGCCGTATTCCGTTCAAGTTGTGGGTTCACACCCACCCTCGGTTCGCCTCCTACTGGAGCATCACCGACACCAACAGCCTGAGCCTTGGTACCGGTATTCTGGAATCCGCCATGGTTTTGGGTCAACCCGGTCCAAAGCACAGCAGCAACCGCTCCTTGATTGAGGTGGATGACGGCTCCATGCTCAGCGAACATGGTCCGCTCAGCCAATGGACCGACGAAGAACCCGTGCCGTGGACCGAGTGGTACGGCTTGAACGACATCGATGTTGAGGTGATGGAATGACCGCACGCGGACCCAAGGACGAAGAAGAGCGCTTCAAGGCCCTCTTGGCGGTGTTGAACGGTCGCGGGCGAAGCGTCGCTGATGTCATTGAGGAATTGACCGGTGAGACCCCGTCCGAAGAGATCGTCGAAGCCGTTGTGAACCGATTGCAGATGGCCCAAGAAAGCGGTGAGAACGTGGACATTGTCGCCATCGTCCAGTCGCTCAACGACCTGGCCGAGCAGTGGGCTTGATCACTGGTTCGTGTAGGTCGGTCGTCGGTTCTCAATGAGCGCCGACAAGCCTTCCAGTGCATCTTTGGTCGAGAAAATCGTGTGCAGGCCGTCCAGTTCCAACTTCAATCCAGCTTGGAGGTCGGTCGTGGCCGTGGCGTCGATGAGGTCGCTGGCCATGCGCAATCCGATGGGCGCTGTGAAGGACAGACTCTTGATTTGACGAGCGACGATTTTTTCCTCCTTGTCAAAGCCTTCCGGGCAATCGCCGTTCATCAACACGGCCATGTTTGCGTCGGTGAAAAACGTGGACGCGAACTTCGCAACCGGAGAAGCCGGGTTCGCCGGCTGACCGGGGTACTTCTCAGTAGGCTTGCCCTCGCTCGCCAGCGTCTTGATGCAAGCATCAACCCCTGCAACATCGACCAGGTGCGTGACCAAACCGAGGTCGGCAGCGGTGTTGGCGTCCATGAAATTTCCAGCCAGCACCGCCCAACGGGCGACGGGGATACCGCAGATGCGGGCCGGTCGCTGCGAGCCGCCCAAACCGGGGTAGATGCCGATGGACGTTTCGGGGAATCGGAACTGGGTGCGACGGGTCCCGATGCGGTAATCACAAGCCAGTGCGAGTTCCAAACCGCCGCCCAAAGCAAGACCGGTTGTCAGCGCTACCGTCGTTTTGCTGGAGGTCTCCAACATGTTGAGCAGTTCATGGCCTTCGGCGGTGAAGTCGTAAATGTCGGGAATCGCGTCGGCTCGGATCTTATCCACGAAGAATTTCACGTCGGCACCGGCGACGAAGGCCTTGCCGGCACCGTCGAGCACGATGGTGTGGACTGCGTCGTTGGCGTTGGCGGCGGCCACCGCTTGGGTCAATTGACCCACCACGGTTACGTTGAGTGCATTCATGGCCTCCGGTCGGTTGATGGTGATCGTTGCGACACCGTCCTGCACGGTGGTGTCAACGTAGGAAAAGTCCCAGGGTGTGGTGCCTTGTTGGGTAAAGAACGCAGGAACACTCCAGCCTTGACCGGCGGTTTCTGCGTAAGCCGCTGCCATACGGCAGGCTTCACCAACGCCGATTCGGTTCATCATCTCGAACGGGCCTCGAGCCCAACGAAGACCGACTTTGGCGCCGCGGTCAACGTCTTCCATGCTGCAAATATCCTCCTCAACGATTTGAGCGGCGACGCCGAACACCACGCCGAGCAAGCGCTCGGAAACGGCGGTGTATTGCTCGTCGCTGTAGCCTGCATCCTCGGAAACATCCCATTGCTCGTTGGCCTCAACCAGCGCACGAAGATTTGCAGCTCCGGTGTAGCGAGGGGTGTGGAGTTGCTCTGCGAGGTAGTCGGTGGAATGCAGGGCGATGGGTGGTCCGGTCAGGTTCATCAAACCAAAGGGACCAAGACCGATGCGGAAGGCTTTGCAGGCGATGGCGTCGATTTGCGCGGCGTTGGCTGCACCTTCCTCGAGCAAAAGACAAGCTTCGTTGAGCCACGGCACAAAGAAGCGGTTAACGACGAAACCGGGGCGGTCGGCGCAGACGATGACGACTTTTCCAAGCATTTTGCAGTACTGAACGACCTTCTCAATCGTTTCCGGACTGGAGGCTTTGGCAGGAATCACTTCGACGAGACGATTCTTGGCCGGGTGGTAAAAGAAATGCAGACCGACGAAGCGGTCGGGGCGGCCGGTGGCTTCGGCTAAGGCATTGACCGAGAGCGACGAGGTGTTGGAAGCGAGAATCGTACCCTCGCCGCACGCTTCGTCCAAGGCCGTAAAGACCGCCGTCTTGACGTCGAAGTCCTCGAACACCGCTTCAATGACCAAATCGGTGTTTTCAGCGGTGTTTTCCACGCCGACCACGCCGGTGATGCGCCCTTGGATCGCTTCCACTTGAGCGGGTGAGAAAATGCGTCGCTCAACGGCTTCTTCGAGGAAATTAGCGATGATGGATTGACCTCGCTCCACCCATTGGAGTTCTCGGTCAACCATCTGAACGTCGAATTCTTCCTGTGCACTCTTCTGTGCGATACCGGAGCCCATGTTTCCGGCACCGACGACGGCGACGCGCTGAATCGGTTGAGTCATGGCCCTGCGAATTCAACGACGCTCATGAAGAATACGGCCCCTCATGATGAGGCGATGGCGCCCCATGCATCCGACATCTCCTGGTTGAATCGCTCGGGTGCGAGGAAGGAAACATGGTCCATCAGGGCCTGTTCTGCTTGCCGTGGGCCACCATCCCGGCCCGACCAGGTCGCATGAACCTCAACGATGGCGTTCACCCACGCACCAACGTCTTCGGGAGGTAATGGCATGCCCGGTGGCACCAACTCGTTGTGCGCCGGCCGGTCGGAGGCCAACACCGGTTGACCAGCGGCCATCGATTCAACCGTCGGATAACCAAACCCTTCGGCCCCTGAAGGGAAGAGCAAGGCTTCGCAGTGCCACCGGTAGGCGTTCAACACTTCATCGCTGATGTTTGAGCCAACCGTGTGCCAAGCAACACCGTGTTCCTTGGCCAGGGAGGAGGCAGATGGGCCCCCATGAGGACAGGTGTCTCCACCGATGTGGTGCACCTGCACGTCCTTGGCAACGGCCTCTGGAAGTTTGGAAAGCACTCGCATGAGGAAGGCAAGCCGCTTTCGAGGATCATGGCTACCCACCACAAGCAGATGACAGGCTGGGGAATCCAAGGCTTCAGGGGCTGCAGGAAGGAGAGTGGGTGGTGCATATCGCTCCACATCAATCGCGTAGGGTATCTGATAGAGCGGCGTATCAGGGAAATGTTGACGACAAACTTCAGCCACAGCGCTCGTGCTGCAAATGAAAGCGTTTGCACGCTGCAAGCCTTTCATCAATCGGCGCAAATCTCGCCGGCGAATGAAGCCGGGTCGGGGTTCGCCCACCTCGACGGACTCACCGGACAAGGTGACGACCTCAGGAAAGAGGTGGAAGAGGTCGTGGACGTAAACGACGACGGGAACTTCGGACGTGGTGGGGACGAGGTGGGCTTGTTCTTGGTCGCTGACAAAGACGAGATCAACCTCATTGGCGTGATGCAATCGCTTGATGTGGGCGGCGATACGAGCAGGATGACGAAACCACCGTTCTCGTAATCGCTTCAATCCGGACGGGTTTTC
>CALGEM010000255.1 GCA_937881505.1 uncultured euryarchaeote | reverse complement strand
GCAATGGATTCCAGCCATGTACGGACATCGGATCCTGAAAAGCGGAAAGAGCCCATGTGTGAGACATCAAAGAGGCCTGCGCCAGACCGGGTAGCGAGGTGCTCATCCTTGATGTTGGAATACCAAATGGGGAGTTCAAATCCATGAAAATCAACCATGTTGGCATCCAAAGCCAAGTGCTCCTCAAACAGCGCTGTTCGAACAGGTGGTGTGTCGCTCATGCCCCAACGGGGTTCAATGGACTCCATAAACATCCGTTCAAGGTTCACTGAGGGATGGCAGGCCCCGACAGATTTCCTCACCGTGATGAACGACACGCTCAAGGAACCGGTCCAGTGTCGTTCTGTCGACGTTTTGATTCACCACCACCATGCGGAGAATAACATCATCACCGATGTTTGAACGGCTGACCATGAAGGTGCCTTCCTGTATCAATCGCTTTCTTATTTCGGTGTTGAGGTCGTTCAAATCCATTGAGCTATCCTCGGTTGTGAAACGGAAGCAAACATTGGTCCACATTCGGGTTGACATCATCTCAAGCGAGGGATGTTCGTTGATTTTCTGCTCCAAATAATCTGCATCGGCCATTCGAGTATCGACCATCTTCGCCCAGCCTGCATCACCACGAGCACGCCACTCAAGCCAAAGTTTGAGTGCATCATTACGACGGGCACACTGGAGTGAATAACGCCCCAAATCATCGAGCTCGGCATCGCTGTGGAACAGGTAGTGCGCAACGTTGGTGTGGTCGCATAGCCGGCGTAAGACCATCGGATCTTTGACCAAAAAAGCACTGCAAATCAACGGCACGCCCATCATTTTGTGAGCATCCCAACAGACGCTATCCGCCTTGTCAATGCCGTCCATCAATCGCCGATGTTCATTGGAAAACAAACAGGTGCCACCCCAAGCAGCGTCAACATGAAGCCAGAGATTCTCTCGATGAGCGATGGTAGCAAGCGCCTCCAAGTCATCGTAGGCGCCTCGGACTGTGGTGGCAGCGGTGGCGACAACGCACAGCGGCCTGAAGCCTTCCTGTCGAGCAAAGGCAATCTCTTCCTCAAGGCGACTGGGCATCATGCGGCCGTCGCCATCGCACTGAACTTTGATGATGTTTTGGTGCCCTATGCCGATGACATTCGCAGCCATGAGCACGGAATAATGGGCTTCTGCTGAGACGAAGATGACCGATTTACGACCATCAAAACCCGTTTTTGTTGAACCCACCATCTGGTGCTCCCGGGCGCACAACATCCCGAGCATGTTTCCGTTAGAGCCGCCTGTGGTGAGGGTTCCAAACCCATCCGGAAAGCCAACCATCTCCGACATGCGTCGAAGTATCGTTTGCTCAATCACCGTACCGATGGGTGAAAGTTCGTAAGTGTACATCGAGTTGTTGGTCATGGCAGCGATCATTTCTCCGGCAAAAGCCGGAAGCGACAAGCCCCCCCACAACGGGTTCATGAATTCAGAGCGATGTGTTTTGACACTGTTGGCGATGAACGTATCCAAATCATCCAGGACTGCATTGAGCCCATGACCTTCCAACGGGAGTTGTATATCGAGCGTACGTCGCATGGTGGCAAGGCTTGCGGAAGGGTTGACTCGCCCCTCTGCGTCCTTTGAGGCGATGTAGGCCGCGATACGCTTGGCCACCTCGTCCAGGAACGCTGCCGTATCCATCTCGCTCACCTGCCGTGTCTCGCGTGCCGCTTATGAGCATGTGTGTGGTGAAATACCAACGTTATTCTCGTGCAAAGGCCGGTCGGCGACCAAAAGTGAATTTTTTTTACCCAAAATGAATAAAAAATGCACTGAGAACCTGCATGAGCAACAATATATGTGAATTCATCACCCGAAATGAGTGCGCTACGGGGTGTTTTTCAGAAGTGTTGGTAAAATCAGAACTTCGTAAAATCTCACAAGATACAGGGCCTCGATTTCAGATGAGAAGGGAAAAATTGGAGGATTATGCTATTCAAAGTGAATATTTTTTGAGCAAGGTTGAATAGAATGCGCCTTCTCGACGGAACATGCTTGGACATATTGGAAGCAAGTGGTTGGACCGTTTGCATCAACAACTCGCCAAAGAACTTCGGACCATTGGATGGACCCAAATGCAAATTGCCAAAGCCACAGGCTCCACTCAAAGCACCGTTTCTCGGCTCATCACCAAATCCGTGATTCCCTTGGGTGCCACAGCAGACGAAACAACCGTTGACGGCTGGGCTCGAGAATTGGCGCACTCCCTCGCCCAGTTTGGTTCAGATGCATCGGTGGTGCGTCAACGACTTGTCTTTGAACTGCAGTTCGGTGGTAGCCAAACGCTCCGATACGACAAGACCTTGACCGGCATGGACCTTGACGAAGATCAGTCCTCCAAGGCCCTGCTTCGCCGGCTTGAGTGGGCGACGGGACGCCTTGACTTGAGGCGACTCAAGACCTACATGCCAGCGGTTGGCATGAACATCGCCACGTGCATGCCTGATGCCTCCAGCACCGAAGAGGTGGCTGCCTACCCTGGGCGAATGACGTTGGTTGACCATGTATTGCGAAGACACGAGACGCCCGAATTTGGCGCCTCCAATCACCTTGCGAAGATCCTGCTGCAAGCCAAATCCATCGACGGCGAAAAGGTCGCCGTTCTAAATCTTAAACCGCCAACATTGGGCGGAATGGTTGACCAAGGCGACATCAATTACATTTCAGATGAACTCGATTACAAACTCGGCTACGCCAGCAAGGGTGAACTCCAGCCACACGAAGGTCGTCTTGACATCATCTTGGACGAAGGCGCCTTTGGTTGGGAGCCCTCCCTCTACATACTCGGGCCAAACCCGATGGATTTGGTCGACCGGGCCCATGCCATCATCGATGCAATGAACACGGAGTGATGACGATGCGACACATTCCCTTTGTCCTTCTCCTCTTGGTCGCTGCACCCTTGAGCGGTTGTCTCGCCATATTGAATCCTATCAACGACGGTGATTGCGTCATCCTTGACGCAGGTCGTGAATCCGATGGTGTTCTTCGAATTTTGACCTACGACATCGCTGCATTTTCCGATGAAATGCTCGCCACCTTTACCGAACAAACAGGCTACGAGGTTGAGATGATCCGTGCAGACGACTCCGGCGGCATCCTCGAGCAACTGCTCCAGACGCAGAAAGCACAGCAAGCGGATTTGGCCATCGGTTTGGACAACACCTACCTGCAAACAGCTCTCAACTTCTGCCTTCTTCAACCCCACGAAGTGAGTCAACAAGGCATTTCTCAAACAGCATTGGAGCCTTATGACGGACCCTACGCCCTCCCGTTTGACCGTGGAGACGTTTGTTTGAACTACGATGAATCCCGTGTTGATGGAACCAATTTGACCGCCCCAATCTCACTGTGGAACTTGACTGAACCTGCTTGGGAAGGTTTGACGGCGTTTCCTTCCCCGGTGACATCATCACCCGGCAGAGCCTTCATGTCAGCGACCGTTGACTATTTTGAAAACGATGAGGACGAAACCACCGATGCTTTTGATTGGTGGAAAGCGATGGCCGATAACGGGGCCATCTTCACAACCGGCTGGACTGAAGCCTACGAAATCCACTACAGCGGTGGCTATGGTGCGTGGGTGGAGGGTCACTTGGGCGATGCGGCCATGACCGTATCGTATTGCCACTCGCCCGGAGTTGAGGCCTTCTACAGTGAGAACTGGACAAAATCAACCTCATTGACGCTTGAACGCTCGACGTTCCATCAAGTCGAATACGCTGGCGTCATCAACGGAGGTACGGAAGTTCAAGCAGCAAACGCCTTCATTGAGTATCTGCTTTCCGAAGAAGTGAACCGGAACATGCCCGAAAACAACCTCATGCAGTCGGTGCTTGTCAATGCGGTCTGGCCAGAGACCAATGGCTACGCTTACCACACCGACGTGCCAACAATGAACGCCGACATCAGCAACCAACGCATTGCCGAAGAAATGGAAGATTGGCTCACTGAGTGGAACGCCGCAACCCAATAGGTGGCGTGCATGTCGCTTGAATGGAAGGCCCGCTTTGCTGGTGTGCCGCTCGTTCAATGGATGGCCGTGGTTTTCGTCATCGGCTTGGGTTTGTTTCCCATCAGCTTAGCACTTCTCCGGCTTTGGGCCGTCACTGGTATCACACCGCTGGCAGCACTCGCCACCGTCCACGAACAACCCGGCGCCGTGGATGCGTTCCAGTTTTCCCTGATGGAAGCGACGGTCTCGACCGGGCTCACCGTTCTGC
>CALGEM010000254.1 GCA_937881505.1 uncultured euryarchaeote | reverse complement strand
ATGGTGCACGTGCTGCTGTCGATGTTCAAGCCGGTCGGCAGTGCAGGTGAAACCGTACAGGTTGCACCGGTGACATCGATCATGGCACCGGTGCTGGAATCCCAGGTGCCACTGCCAATCAAATCGGGCCCCCACTTGTCGACATTGCCTCCACCGTTGCCCAACCGTCCATTGTTGTCGTTCCCCCAGCAACTCAGGTTGCCGTCGTTGAGAAGTGCGCACGCGTGTTCCCATCCAGTGGATATGGCAACGGCCGTGCGGCCCGTACCAAAGTCAATCGCCGTCGATGGAGGTGCGTAGGCGTCCGTCTGGCCCGCGAACTGCCCAAGGCCCAACAGTCCGCGAGCATAATCTCCCCAACACTTCGCCTCGCCGTTGTCGAGGATGGCGCAGGTGCTTTTGAGTCCAGCAGACAACGCAACGGCCGTTCGGCCCGTGCCGAGGTCGATCGCTGTGGAAGATGGTGCTGCTGTGTACGTGTAGGTGTTGTGAGTTGTTCCACCATCGCCCAACTGTCCACTGGAGTCGGAACCCCAACACTTCGCCTCGCCGTTGTCGAGGATGGCGCAGGTATGCGTGTTTCCAGCGTCGACCGCAACGGCCGTGCGGCCGGTGCCGAGGTCGATGGCCGTGGAGGAAGGTGCGGAGGTGTCCGTGTTTGTCCCACCGTCGCCCAACTGTCCTTTGCTATCATCTCCCCAGCACTTCAGGTCGCCGTTGTCAAGGATGGCGCAAGTGTGCTCCCGTCCAGCAGACACCGCGACGGCCGTTCGGCCCGTGCCGAGGTCGATGGCGGTGGAAGACGGCGCTGAGGTGTAGGCATTTGAGGAGATGGTCCCACCATCGCCCAACTGTCCGTTGTTATCGCTTCCCCAACACTTCAGGTCGCCGTTGTCAAGGATGGCGCAGGTGTGCAAATATCCAGCAGAAACTGCCACGGCTGTTCGGCCAGTACCGAGGTCCACTGAGGCCGGTGAACCCAGCGAGCTCAGAGGCATCCCATCGCCCACGGCTCCGTAGGAGTCCCGTCCCCAACAACTCAGGTTGCCGTTGTCGAGGATGGCGCAGGTGTGCTCATGTCCAGCAGAGACTGCAAGGGCTGTTCGGCCCGTACCGAGGTCGACTGAGACCGGTGTAGAACTTGCCGAAGGTGAGTTGGATCCACCATCGCCCACCTGTCCGTAGGTATCACCTCCCCAGCACATCAGGGATCCGTTGCCAAGAATGGCGCAGGTGTGCTGCGTTCCAGCAGACACCTTGTTGTTCGCATACGCAAAGGAAGAGTAGCTCGAAGAGCCGCCGCCTGAGCCGCTGCTGAGTCCAGTGAGGTTGGCTGGATCTAAGGCCCACAACTCCCTACCATTCCCGTCGTCGGCTCCGAAATAGAGCTTGTTGCCAAAAGGAGTGAGATAAACCGGCATACTGCTACCACTTCCGCTGTTGATGTCTTGGACCATCACTGTTCCTGCATCAGTTCCATCGCTCTTCCACAATTCGTCACCGTTGTTTCCGTCAGTGCCATAAAAATAGACTGTGTTGCCGAAAGGCGTGATAAATATGATATTGCTTTGGTCACTTCCGCTGTTGATATCCTTGACCATCACCGTGCCTGAGGAAGTTCCATCGCTCTTCCACAATTCGTATCCGTTGGTTCCGTCGTTGGCTTTGAAATAGAGAGTGTCGCCAGTGGCTGCGAGGTATTGGGGGTAACCATCACCGCTTCCGCTGTTGATGTCCTTGACCATCACCGTACCTGAGGCTGTTCCATCGCTCTTCCACAACTCACAGCCGTTGGTGCCGTCATCAGCTCGGAAATAGAGGGCGTTGTTGAACTCTATTTTCGCATACATGTCACAAGAATTGAGGGTCATTCCACTGCCGCTTCCGCTGTTAATGTCCTTGACCATCATCGTGCCAGAGGCGGTTCCATCGCTTTTCCACAATTCGTTACCGTTGTTTCCGTCGTCAGCCTGGAAATAGAGAGTATTACCAACGGCTGTGAGGTATTTGGAATTACTAGCGCCACTTCCACTGTTGATGTCCTTAACCATCACTGTTCCCGCTTCAGTACCGTCGCTTTTCCACAATTCCTTACCGTTGTTCCCGTCATCAGCAGTGAAATAGAGGGTGTTGCCAATTGCTGTGAGGTCTTGGGGAAGACTGCCACCCGAGGCAGTAATAGTGTAGATGTCCTTGACCATCACTGTTCCTGCTTCAGTACCATCGCTCTTCCACAATTCAGGTCCACTGCTGTGCCCTTCAGTGGCTGTAAAATAGAGGGTGTTGCCAATTGCTATGGCGCCAGACTGGCCATACACCATACCACCATAACTTCCGTTGCGGATATCCTTGACCATCACCGTACCTGAAGCGGTTCCATCGCTCTTCCACAATTCTTCTCCATTGGTTCCGTCATTGGCTATAAAGTAGAGGGTGTTGCCAATAGCAGTTATGGGGTAGGCATTACTGTCACCGCTTCCGCTGTTAATGTCCTTGACCATCATCGTGCCTGAGGCGGTTCCATCGCTCTTCCATAATTCCTTACCGTTGTTCCCGTCATCAGCAGTGAAATACATCATGTTGCCAATGACCATTGGGTAAGAAAGTAATGTGGTCGAACCATAGCTAGAACCAGTATTGATATCTTTGACCATCCATGCGGTTCCGTTACCGTTGTAGGTTCCAGAGTTTGAGCTGCTACTTGAGCCGCTTGCCGCGCTAGAATCGTATTGGAAGGTGATGTTGCTCATCGGCACGTCGACCGAAAGATCCGCACCTTCGACGCTCGGCGTGAGCTCAAGGTAGGAGGTGGAGAACCACACGGCCGTCTGGAAGGTCGTTCCACCGATGACGGCGGTCACATTGTAGGACGTGTTTGTCGTTGCAACCGTGGGTGTACCGCTGATGGTGCACGTGCCGCTGTCGATGTTCAAGCCGGTCGGCAGTGCAGGTGATACCGTACAGGTTGCACCGGTGACGGGGACCATGCTGCCTGAATTCAAACTCAGATTGAAGGTTCGCGAATAGGATGTGGAGGAAGAGTTGGCATACACCGTGTATTGGCCTACGCCTTGGGAGGTCGAAGGCGTTCCAGTGATCGTCCCTGTGAAGGTATCCAATGACAATCCTGCAGGGAGGCTGGGTGAAACATCCCAGGTGATTTCACCAACGTCCATCAGCGTGGAGAAATCAGATGCAGAGAGGACTGCATCGTACAGATACAAGTCATCCAGAATGCCATCAAATGGATTGACCGTGGTACTCGGGACCGGCAAACCGTTGAGCGTAAATGTCGGGGTGACTGATGTAAAATCTTGGTAAGCGCTGGTTGTTCGTTGGACGTCCAACGACCCATTCACATAGAAATTCACCACGTAACCGCTGTTGCGAGTTGCGGATACGCCAATGTGATACCACGTATTATTCTCGAGTTGTGTGCTCGAATAATGGTCATTCCAAACCCCTGTATAGGTTTGACGAATTCTGAGGTTGAGCGATCCGTCTTCGTTCATTCTGAGGTGAAATTGGGGGTGAGCGCTGATAATCGACTGTAATGTTCCGACATTGGTTGGTTTGATCCAAAAGGACAACGAAATGGTGTTTGAACTGATGGCCAGTTCACTCCGATTATGATCGTAATTGACCACCTCCTCCAAGGCGTGCATTTCTCGACCGTATCGGTCGTAGGTCAGGTTCGAAGCAGACAAAGTTGAGTTTTCCACAGGAGTGGACGTTGTGTCGTTGACCGAATGATCGAACGGGAAAATCGCCTTTTCATTGGAGCTCAGGCTACTAGGCAGGGAGAAATTGTCCCATTCGAGAGAGAACTCAATCGGCGTGATGGCTGCCCCATTGGTCGATTGGGTGGCTGAACCCGATGTGCTTCTCAGTCCGATGTTGTTGACGAAACTCGCTTGAGAAGTACCACTGCCTGAACCGCTTGCCGCACTGGCGTTGTACTGGAAGGTGATGTTGCTCATCGGCACGTCGACCGAAAGATCCGCACCTTCGACGC
>CALGEM010000253.1 GCA_937881505.1 uncultured euryarchaeote | reverse complement strand
GGAAACGGGCCTTGTCGGAACCGAACCAACCCTGCTGATGGTGATGGGCGACCCCGACCGAGACCCCCGCAAGCACATCGTCAGCGTCGTCTATGAAATCCAGGTCAGTGAGGACCAAACGCCCACGGCAGGCGACGACGCTGCTGACGCCAAATTCTGGCCCATTGAAACGGTGTTCAGCGGCGAGTTGCCGCTGGCAGGCGACCACCTGCAAATCCTAACCAACTGGCTTAAATCTTGATGCGTTTGAGGACCCTACCTCAAGTTTTCACGAACCAAAAATACGCCACGAATAAGCAATCGTGTGGTGGCAACGATGGCAAAGCCCGTGGCGGCGACCAGTGCGATCATGGCACCAGCACCTGTGTTTTCTTCTGTAGAAAGATAGAGCCCAACGACAACGGCGATGACGGCATACAACTGTGCTAGCAGAATACTGGAACGGAAACTCTTCGCCATCTGTTGTGCGGTTGCAGCTGGTGAAACCAACAGGGCCGTCACCAAGAGAGCGCCGAGGATTTTGACCATGCTGACCACAACCAGCGCTGTCAATATCGAAAACGTCAACCCGATGGCCTTCACAGGAATCCCCTGAACACGAGCAGCAATGGGGTCAACGGCGGAGGCAAGTAGCCCCTTGTACATGAACGATAAGAGCAGCAACGCCAGCAACCCGATGGTGCAGATAAAATCCAAACTTTGGTCGTCGATGAAGAGAAGATTTCCGTAAAGGAACGCTTCAACCACCGGCGTGATTCCTCCAATGTTGTCGTCAAGGCGGAGCAAGACCAAACCGAAGGCGAGCGTCCCGGTCATGATGATGGCAATCGCTGTGTCACCGTTGAGGATGCCCCGGTCTTGGAGTTCAAAAATAATGACGGCAGCAAGAACAGAAAACATGGCTGCAAACGGCAAAGGATAGGCGGTTCCTACCACAAGGGCCACAGCCACCCCTCCGAATGTTACGTGAGCGATACCATCGCCGATGAGCGCCATGTTCCGAATCAGCAAAAACGAACCAAGAACGCCAGCAACGAGCGCAATCACAAAGCCTGCGAGCAGGACTCGTTGAAACATCTCAACGGTGAAAAACATGTCAAAGTATTCACCCGGCATCAGCGGTGCTATGGTTTCCATGGCAGGAGAGAGGCGTTCAAGCAACCAAACACCAAGACCCATCAGTCTGCCTCCTTCAGTTCATCGTAAATGCTGGGATTCGAGTGGTCGCCTCCACCGCAGTGTTCAGCGGCGTGGTCGTAATGATGGCCACCGTGTACGTCCTCAATGCCTCGCAAAAGAGCGAGTTCCTCCAGGCTTGGGAAATTTGGAGGGGGGCCATCAAACCGGATGGTTTCCTCGAGGTAAATCATACGATGCGCCGTCTGGCGCATGGCAGCAATATCGTGCGATATCATGAATATCGTCTTCTTTTGGTCATGACAGAAATCATCCAAGAGTTTGAGCAGCGAGGTGCGAGACGCACGGTCCATTCCCACCAGTGGTTCATCCAAGACCAGAAAATCTGCTCCACATGCAAGCGCTCTGGCAATGACGGCTCGCTGTCGCTCACCACCCGAGAGTTGGTTCACATCCCTGCTCTCAAGATGCTCAATGCCGACCATTTGAAGTGCTTCGTCAATCTTTGGGGCGTTTGAACCGCCGAGCCCAAACCAGTTTGTGTTGTTGAATAAACCCAAACTGACCATTTCTCGAACCGTGAGACGGACGTTCTTCGGAAGGTGCGAAGCGGCCTGAGAAACCCAGCCTATTTTGCCAAAAACTTCCTTTGACATCGGTGGCTTCCCTGCAACGAGGATATTGCCTGATTGGTATTTCAACAAACCCAGGATCGCTTGCACGAGGGTGGACTTCCCTGCACCGTTCGGACCGACAACGCCAACAAATTCACCAGGATAGATCTTTAGATTGATGTCCTTGATGACATCTTGCCTGTTTCGACGAACCGTGACATTCTCAACTTGAACCAACGGAACATCCATCTGGTGAGTGGCGGGGGCGTCGGACATGATTTTCGCCTCCTCCTCGGGTTTTTAGATTCAGCCCGATGGGCGAGGTCCAAATCAGCCGTTTCAAAGCCTCGTTCAGCAGCCCAAACCGGCCTTCAAGTTCTCAAGGTTCTCGCCCATCAAAGAGACGTAATCATCGCTTGAATCACTCGGGGCCATCTCCATTGTGTAGAGGGTGAGGATTTCAAGACCATTTGGAAGGTCGTCGGACACCGTTTGTGCAATCAAACTGTCAAGTGCGCCTTCTGCCGAGTACTCCTCAACAAAGATGGCGATGATGCCGTCTTCCTCAACGCGCTCCAAAACTTCAGCGACGGTAGCAGGGGAGGGTTCGCCCTCTGGGTCAAGGCCGTGAAGGGTCACGAACTCAACACCGTAGCGCTGTGAGATGTAAGCGTAGGCGTTGTGGTTGGCAGCAGCGATGTTCTTCGAACATGTGCCGTCATCACCAAATGCCGATTCAAAGCCTTCATCCAAATCAGCGAGTTTTGCCTTGTAGGCATCAGCGTTCGCTCGGAAATCATCAGCGTGGTCTGGGAAAGCCTTGGCAAGAGCGGTGTAGACTACCTCAACTTGTGCCGAGAAAGCAAGCGGGTCAAGCCAGCTGTGAGGGTCAAAGGCGATTTCTTCGTCGCCGTGAGCGTGAGCGTGACCTTCTGCTCCCTCTTCTGCCTCGGGCTCAATGTCTTCACCGGAGGAATCTTTCAGATAGTGCTGGTCGCGCTCAAATTCGATAGGAACGTGTTGAGCGAAGATGGCCATATTCGTAATGCCTGCCGTGTTGATGGTGTAGGTTGAATCATCACCTGCACCGACGTGGAGCTCGAAACAGGTTCCGTTTGAAGCGATGTTGTCCATCGTTTCTCCATCTTCAACTTCCGCACAGCCTGCATCAACGAGCGCATCCACACCATCCTCGAGGTCGTGAATGGCCTCTTCGTCGTGCGTGTCGGTTGGGATGAGTACAAGCCACATGCTTGGATCAGCGTAGTCACCATCGACCTTCTGCATGGACCAGGTGTGGGTGGCATCGCTCATTTCGAAAACTCCAGCCCACTCAAAGACATCCTCGCCACCGTGGTCGTGGTCATCGTGACCCGTCTCTAGGACGTGAACAACAACGCCAGATGGCATTGCGATACCGTAGTCGCCTTCTTCTTCAACGTGGAGGCCGACGAAGGCTGCACCCTCTTCGTACTCATCCTCCCATCCATCTTCCCAGTGGTGTCCTGCAGCCTCACAGTCTTCCATGGTGGTGTATTCGCTGTGCTTCTCATCTGTGGCTTCATCATGGCACTCACCTTCTGCCTCATCTTCTCCGCCTTCCATCCAGTGATGGCCTGCGGCTTCACAGTCGTCCTCAGTGGTGTACTCGTCGTGGTTCTCGTGCGTGGTGGTGTCATGACAAACACCGCCTTCCCCGTCTTCTTCACCTTCCATCCAGTGATGGCCTGCGGCTTCACAGTCTTCCTCAGTGGTGTATTCATCGTGGTTCTCATGCGTATCTTCGTCGTGGCAGACGCCGCCGTGCTCATCACCGTGGTGGTGATGGTGTGCACCGCCCATGGCTGCAATGGCCATTCGGAATGGATCTTCAGATTCGGACTCAAATTCAAGCATGTATTCGCCTGCTTCAAAGTGGTAAACATTAATCGAGGTTCCCGTGGGACAGCCCTCGGGGTTTGCAATCGTCTCCTCAGGACTGACCTCGCCATGTTCAGCGTGGTTGTGTTCGGTTTCATTGTCGCTGTTGGTTTCGTTGTGGTCGTGAGTTTCATTGCCGCTCTCGTTGTGTTCGGGGAAGGCAAAGTTGTGACCAGCATCGTCTCCGTGGAGTTCTTCTGCCTCTCGAGGATGCTCAGCAAGCACATGGACATCCGTGGTAGCAGGTTCGGTCATCGAAGAACAAAGGTTGTTGATGAGTAGCGTTTCGTAATCGAGGGTTGCCTCATCACCTGGCATGGCGTGGGTTGAGTAGGTGGCGGGACCATCGGAGTCCATGCCAGCAAGTGCACCGTCGACCCATGGCTCCAAGCCAAGGCCGTGATACAAGAACACATCAGCATCGCCCAAACGAGCGAGGTCTTGGACGGATGGTTCGTAATCGTGAACGGGGACGTTCATGGTGCTCATCATCTCGACCTCGACCAAGCCGCCGGCAACGGCGGAAGCGAGTTGCTCAACGTGATAGGTTGAGGCGATGACGACATCACGGTCCTCGTCTGTATCGTTTCCAAGGCAGCCTGCGAGGCTTGCAAGAATCATCATCATGGCTGCAAAAATGGCGCGGTTTGACTGTCGGCTCATGGGTTTCGCTTTGCTATTACATATATAACAAATCCTAATAATTAGAAATCTAGAAATTATTATGAATGAGTGCCGGCACGGGGAAACATGAGCAAAATCATCTCATTCAGTGTCGATGACAACTTTGCAGGAAGTCTTGACCAGTTGATGGCCGATTCGGGCTACCAAAACCGCAGTCGGTTTATGCGGGATGCTGCCGCAGCCTTCTCCGAGATGAAGCGACGTGGCGAATTGGCCGACATGGATGAAGACGAAGTGGTTGAAGGTCATCTTGTGGTCTATTATCAACACGAGGCCGAAAGTAAGCTCCTTGATATCCGACACTCAGACAAACTCAATGTCACTTCATATAACCACAGTTGTCTCGCTCACAGCCACACCTGTGTGGATGTTCTCCACGCCATAGGCACAGCGGCGTCCTTCCGAAGCACCATTGAAATGCTACAAAACACGGCGAACGTCGACAAGGTGACCTTCGTCTCAGCTCCATTCCGCAAAGACGGGTGTTGCTGAGGCTCAAGCATTCGGTGGCGTTTCCAACGATTCGTACTGAATTGCCACGCTTTGTTCAATTTCAATAGTGTCCTGACCTTCTTCGTAATTCACTCGGAGTTCGTGGACTTCGTCGGTGTTGAAATGCACCGTTTTCCAAGATGCTGAGCCGCCCTCTTCCACCGTGCCTGGCTGTGACTGGCAGGCTTCCTGAGTCTCATCGATGAGCGCCCACGACACCTCCACTTCTTGTCCACCCCCGATGTTGTTGATGAGTTCTGGATTGTGAACCGTAGACTCAATGACGATGACGCTGGCGGTTTCATCACCCACCTCCCGACGGGTGTCGAGCGGCATGGTCAGAGGGTCGTTGGTGGCCGATTCACGCCAAATGATGTGTTTTTCAATGCGAACGACGATCTCGTTGAGATGACGTGAGTCGGTACCGCGCTCATCGGGCGTGTCCTGGTAATCTGCGATGAGGTCCAGTGCATGGAAGCCATGGTGTTTGAATTCCACCTCGACCACGGTCGTTTGAGAGGCATCCACCGTTTCATCGACGTGCGTACCCCGGACCGAGTAGGCAACAAAGGGCGACGGTGCGTTGGACTCATTGAAATCAAAGGACAGAACGGGGTAATTCGTCTCCACCAGGTCGCCGTCTTCCCACACCTCGACGATGGTCGCGTTGGTGGAAGCGTACCAGACATCGTCGGGGTAGACAAAGTCGTTTTCGAGGTTCCCCCCGAGGCAACCCGCTAGCATGCCCGAGAGCATGATGCAAACAACCAATGCGGGTGAGAGGCGCACGGTTCCTCCCAAACTCGGCTCATGCTTAAGCCGCATGGTTGGATTGGAAAGAATCTCCGTTCGTCCTGTAACAATTGATTGCGGCCAATTTTTCGCTTGCGTCGTTGGAAATATTATAGGCGATTGAGTGGATTGAATTTCATGAGCGAAAGTTTGGACCTCTTGGATGACATCGGCCTCGTCTTGAGCGTCTTCGTTTTGTTTTTCATTTCGTATTTCCATCTTCGAGACCTCAACGATGACCGTACTTGGGACCGGAAAATGGGGGCATCGCTCGTGATTTGGCTCCTGCTCTACTTCATTTTGCGTCGCTTGCAGGAACTTGTTCCAGCCACCGGCATTGATGATCCCAACGTTGCAAATTGGGTCGTTGAGGCCTCGGCGTACGGATCATCGCTGAATTTCTATTACATCCACCTGTTTCTGATGTTGCTCGTGCCCATTCCATTCCTGCGCAAGGGGTGGCAAATCACTGCCCTCGGCGTTATTGTACTGCTCTTCTCGTACATTGACCGCACAGCCCTCGCAACGGACGCTGACCCTCACTACAACTCGCTACTTTTGCCCGCTTTCTTGATGCTGGCTGGCCTGGTGTGTTTCAGCGTTGGACTCCGATTCCTGCTTTTCCCCCCCTCTCTTGAAGATGACAGTGAGGAGGCGTTGGCTATGCGTCGTTCGGGTTATTTCGCGCTCGGCACCATCGCTGTTGTCATGGACAACATGGTGTTCCGTTCAATCGGTTTCCTCGCCGGAACAGCCAATGCTTGGTGGACATTCCCCACCGTCAATTTTTCCGGGGCAAGCGCCGGCTACAATTACGCCGTGATTACACTCGTTGAGATGACGTTCATTCTCGGCGTCTTTTCCATCATCATGATTGGATTCGGTATCGGTGCCATCTATCACCTCATCAAGGCCTACCGAAAAGAGCATCCCGTGAGTCTTGCCACCGTGTTTTCGGGGTACATCTTGTTCATCTGGTTGCTGATTTTCTTCCGCCATTTTGCCTATGTTTCCGAATACGCCACATGGACCATGTGGGAATCTCCAGTGGACGAGAACGCAGCCATCATTTCAGCCCTTAGCGATGGTTTCACCTTCCATCTCATCTACCCGACCATCGCCTTGCTCCACGCTGTGAAATTCGGTCTCATCACCATCGAAACCGAGCGCGACAAGAAAATCCTGCGCATCGTTGCCCTCGGTGTGATGGTGGCCATCACTGCTGTATTCACCACGCTGCTTGAAATCATCATTCCCGTGCCTGATATTCTGCTCGCCGTGGCCTGCGGTTTGGTGCTGGCCACGGGTTGGGAACGCTACCTCATTGATGCCCTTGAACCCGATGAAGAAATGAAAACCATCTCGTGGGCTTGGCCCGGGGATGAACGGAAGATGATGATCGGCGTGAACCTGATGATTGGGGTGCCGTTTGTCATCAAACTCTTGGCGGGGGTGATCTGGTGATTCCTGCAGAAGGCGAATTGATGAAACTCAAGAAAGATGCCTTGGTCGAGATGGCCAAAGGCCTTGACCTTTCAACATCCGGCACCAAAAAAGAACTCACCCTACGCATTATTCAACATAAGAAAGACATCTACGACCAAGAAACGAACCGATTGGAAGATGTGCTCTACCATACCCCGGAAGAGGGCGAAGGCGTGCAGGTCATGGAGCCAAAGGACACGGAGACCAGCCAAAACGAAGGCACTGCTGATGTATCCGTGGACGAAGGAGCGAAGACATTGAAGGATTCTGCCGAGCACATTGTGTTCAACGAACTGCCCACGCGTCGCTTTGTGGCGGGTGGTACCAATGCCAAAGTGTTCCTGGCCACCCTCGCCACCGTGTTTCTTCTGATGTTCGGCTACGGCTTCCAAGATTACTATCGGGATCACTTCTCGTACGAGGGTAGCGACAAGAAAACTGTCGATTGTATTCACATCACCTACTACTCCATTGGCAACGGCAACGATACAGAATACGACCCGACCAACGAAGCGAACATCGAGTGCGCAGAATTCCTTGATGTCTCGCCCGATTGGTGGCAAGAAGAGATGGATGAATGGATCGCTAGTCTTGTTGGTAATGTTGTTTCAGACGGCAACCACACCGGTTTTGTCTGGACGCAAGCCGGCATCGATACAATGGCCTACCTTGGTGCAAGCACCTTCAACGCCAACATGAGCGTCTACGGTGACCCTGTTGCCGGAGATGAATTTACGCAGCAGCATTTGGGAATTTGGAACGGGTTTGCAGCCGCCTTCCCCGGTGGCGGGAATGACACCTTTGAGGACCTTCTTCCCGGCGGTAACAGCCCCTTCGCCATCTACATGCCCGCCGGAATCGTTGGCCACAAACCCACGGGCTTCCTCTGGACCCAAGCCGGTATTGACACGATGGCCTACCTCGGAGCGACGACCTTCAACGCCAACATGAGCGTCTACGGCGACCCTGTCGCAGGCGACGTGTTCACCGAAGAGCACCTCGCTGTGTGGAATGGATTCGGGGCCATGTTCCCCGGTGGGGGTACCGATTCCTTCGCTGACTTGCTCCCCGGTGGAGGAAGTCCCTTTGCCGTCTACATGCCAAGCGGCATCGTTGAGCACGCCCCCACCGGCTACCTCTGGAGCCACCCCGGCGTGCCGACCATGGCCTATCTCGGTTCGTCCACCTTCGGCGCTAACATGAGCGTTTACGGCGACCCTGCTCCCGGCGACGTCTTCACCGCTGACCATTTAGCTGTCTGGAACGGTTTCACGCTCGCTCTTGGTGGTGGCAACGACACGTTTGACAGCCTGCTGCCAGGAGGCGACAGCCCGTTCGCCGTTTACATGCCAACGGGTATTGTCATCACCGAAGCCGAGTGGACCAACCAAACACCGGTCATCCAGAATGCGACCATCAACAGCACTGCATCCGAGGACGGAAGCGGTAACACAACCTACAGCGTGGATTACCTCTTCATCGACGCCCAAGGCGATAACGACACCTCCTCCTACGCCTGGTACCTCAACGGAACATACATGGCCAACACGAGCACCTACTCGGCTGATTTGAGCAACGACTCTGTACTCAGCGTAAGGGTCACGCCGTTTGACGGCCTCTACTTCGGTGAGGTTGTTGAGGCTGAACTCCAGGTGCTCACGGAAACAGATTCGTGAAGCCTCGCTGATTCCTTATGTACCCTAGGCGATTGGTTGGGGACATGAGCGACATCGAATGCCCGAATTGCAAGCAAGTTTTCGAAATGGATGCGGCGGGTTATGCCTCCATCCTGAGCCAAGTTCGAAGCGCTGAATTTGAAGCCGAACTCAACACCCGCTTGGAAGAAGCCAAGCGCACGCACGAACTCGCCATCGAACTGGCCGAATCAAACATGAGCAAGAAGAAGGACGAGGAATACGCCAACAAAGAGAAGCAGATTCAGCGTCTCAAAGGCGAACTTGAGAAGAAAGAAATGGAGAAGCAAATGGCGGTGAATGAAGCAAAGACGCCCCTGCAAACCCAAATCTCAGACCTGCAAAACAAGGTGAACAACGCCGATACCGAAAAGGCCCTCATGGAGAAGACCTTGGTGGAAAAGCACCAGTTGGAGCTCAACACACGGGACAAAATCATCCAGATGAAAGAGGAAGAAATCGAACTTCGCAAAGAGATGAAGATGAAGCTCAGCACCAAGATGCTCGGTGAAACGCTGGAGCAACACTGCGAACTCGAATTCAACAAACTCCGACCAACCGCCTTCCCTACCGCCTACTTTGAGAAGGACAACGACGCCTCTGGAGGCACGAAAGGCGATTACATCTTCAAAGAGGCCGACGAAAACGATGTTGAATTCATCAGCATCATGTTCGAGATGAAGAACGAAGGCGAGACGACCAAGACCAAGAAGAAAAACGAAGATTTCCTCGAAAAACTCGACAAGGACCGCAAGGCAAAGGGGTGCGAATACGCCGTGCTGGTGTCCATGTTGGAACCGGACAACGAGTTGTACAACGGCATCGCCGATATGTCACACAAGTACGAGAAGATGTACGTGGTTCGCCCGCAATTCTTCATCCCCATCATCACGCTTCTGCGCAACGCTGCCCTGAAGTCGATTGAAATCCGAAACGAGTTGGCGGTCATCCGGTCGCAGAACATCGACGTTGAGAACTTCGAGGCCGACCTCAAGGACTTCCAAGAGAAGTTCAGCCGAAACTACGACCTCGCCTCACGCCAATTCATGGAGGCCATCAAGCGGATTGACAAATCCATCGACGAGTTGCAGAAGACCAAGGAACAACTGCTCAAATCCGGCAACAACTACCGACTGGCCAACGACAAAGCTCAGGACCTCTCGGTGAAGAAATTGACCCGCAACAACCCGACCATGCGGGAGAAATTCGACGCTGTGAACGACGATTCTGAAGACTGAATCCGACTCAGTTGAGCCACGAT
>CALGEM010000252.1 GCA_937881505.1 uncultured euryarchaeote | reverse complement strand
AAAGGGAGCGTCCGCCCATGGTGCTGTCGGACCAATTGTCGCACCCGTTGACGCCACAGGGCTCCTTCCCTGTTTTCACGTCCTTCTTTTTGTCGTCGCCGCCGGTCTTCGCTTTGTTGGCCCTTGCACGTGCCTTGAAGCCCATGTTCAAGGGTCATGGACCCGATTCAAGAAGGTTCGGACGCCCTTCAGGCCCGCTCTTCCATTCGATCGAGCAAGACGAGGGTTTCGTTGATGATGCGAACCAGCAAGACCCCTGTCTCGCCACCGGCTGGCCAGCGTGTGTCCACGCCCATCCAGAAATGACGGAAGAGGAACGGGTTGAGCGTTGACGTGTTGCCACCGATCATGTCCTCAAGCAAATCTTCAACTTCTTCGGTTGAGGCACGAATGTCGCCAATTTCGGCTGCGGCAGTGGCTTCTCGAAGTTTGTAGAGAATGCGTTCGGCTTCCTCAAGTGAAATGTGCTTGTGAACCAAGAGACGGTGGAGCATGGCGATGCTTCGACGAAGGTGGAGGACATCTTCTTCCAATTCCTCAAGGGTGCGTTCGGCTCGCTTCAGGGTCTTCTTGGCTCTGCCAAGTTGATGCAGGCTCAAGTGGACCTTGACCTCACCCAAATCCATGTCGGTTTCGGCCAAGGAAGGATTCTCTCGCTTCGCTGCTTGCCTGGCGATCCGCTCCAAGGTCTGGGACGCTTCTCGAATGCCCTGCTCGCGCAGAGCACGCTCTTCTCGCATCACGTCGTCGGGGACATTTGCTCCATCATCAGACATCGCTTTCCACCTCCGTAGATGTTGAGAAATCAAGTTCAGCGGCTGGTTGCTTGCTGGCGTCGTCTTCGGCCTCAGGAGCATCCTCGCCGAGGATGGCGCTGAAGTCAAGGCCTTCATCTGCCAAGTCGTTCAAGAGACGCGCTGGGTCGCTGAGGTCGCGCTCAATACGAATGGACTTGATCTCAGCGTCCGTCATGCGGCCGTACAGATTGCCGTACATCTTGTCCGAGCGTTTCAAAAGATACCAAACGCCGACCATGATGATGAGGAAATACGACGCCATGACCACGAGGTTATCGGAGTCAGTTGACAGTTGAGGTGGCAATCCTAGCACGATGGCCAGCATACCCAAAACGGGGATGGAAAGGATGATGGTGAGTTGTCGGCGGCTGTCTTTGAGCGCTTCAAAGTGGTCGGAATAAACGGTGGAGATTCCTTTTCGAGCACGCTGATAGTCTTCGTGAATCAAACGGAATTCATCGCTGCTCTTCCATGTCATGCGCCAAATCCACAACGCACAGAGTGCTAACACGACCGGGCCCCAATACGAGACGGTGAAGAGGTGGAAGGCGAATCCAAATGCGAGAACGCCTGCGTAAACACCACCAAGTTGCCATTTTTCTGACTGGCTGGCCAGTCGAGTGAAGATGAAGGAAAGGAGGGCAGCGACCACACAGGCGATGAACGCCACCGAGAGGTCGGGCGACCAAGATTGAACCGTTTCTCTTCCAAAGTCTTGACCGGTTTCTCGCAGAGCAACAGAACTGTCATCGCTTTCGTCATTACCCGCCCCTACAAAGGCGAAAGAGAGCGAAGCATCGCACAGGATGTCCTTGTCAACTTCCCACCAATCGATGGTGGCCGGCATCACGTTCCATGTGAAGGTGTGCTCTTGGGTGGCGTTGAGAAGGGGGTGAGGGTCGGGTGTGCTCAAAATGTCAACATCCCCGTGGCAGTCCAACAAAGCCGACACGCCGTAGACTTGAGCGGTCCCACTGTTGCGGACGGTGATGGAATACGTCGTCTCAACACCCTCGAGGAATGCATCGGGGTCAGTCGGGCCTTGAGCGATGATTTCTGGATTGGCAAAGACGGCTAAATTGTACGTGAATGTGTCTTCTTCAAACACTGAATAGCCGCTGTTTTCGTCAGGATGGTACAGCCGGAAGGTCAAATCCCAACCGTCCCCAGGTGCAATCCAAGGCGTTGAAGGGGCGTTGATGACCAACTGTATGGGGTCGGATGTGACCCAAGGTTGTCGGCTTGGCAAGGTGATTCTAGACTCGGGACCAAGCGAGGTTGGACCGCAATAGGCCGACATGTTGAGTGGGTAGTCGGTGTCGCCAACACGAACGGCAAATGACCAGTCGTAGAAGGAAGCGTTCTGGCCAGTTTGTTCTTCCACATCCAACAGGCGTTCAGCACGACAGAGTTCCAGTTCGTAAGCAACAGCGCTCTCCGGTCCGGTCGGGATGTGAGAATACGTGATGGGGATGACCTGTTCACCATTTTTTCCATCGCTGACTGCGCCATCGCCCTGTTCAAAGAAACGGTTCATTCGCAGTTCGGTGTAATACTCGGCGCTCCCTTGAACAGCGTCTTCCTTCGGGTCGAGGGTGACCACAAGATTGGCCGCCAATGTGAGCGGCGGTTGCATATTCACGCTTCGGAAGCTAAAGACAAGATCTTCCGGAATGCCTCGGCGAAGCAGAAGAGAGGAAGGGGCTGCGTCAATCTCCCAATCCGTACTGGGCGTTGTTAGACCAGCTTGGAAAAGGGCGTAAGTTATGTTGACTTCAACATCCTTGTTGCCTGTGTTGATGACTGTTACATCCCATGAGCGGCTGATGCCTCGGTGGTAGTCCATGGTGGCCGGCCAATCTTCAACTTCAACAATAAACAACGGGGCGACAATGAAGTTGAATCGGTGGACTTCCAATTCCTCTAGGGTGGAAGCGTTGAGCACGCGCATCGTGACCGGGTGGAGTACTCCATTGAGCATGGTGTCATCGTCGCTGAGCGCAGGGATCTCGACCTCAAAGGAACCGGTACTCGACTCGCCCACATCGAGGGTGAGTGAAACAGATGCCGGCGTGACACTCCAATTATCGGAAACGCTCGTCTCAATGATGATATTTTCAACGAGGTTACCGTTGTTAATGATGGAATAATCAACGCTTTGCGTTTCTCCGGGGACCACACCGATTTCATCGAGGGTGCTCAAGACAATGCCGTGCTGTTCGCTGATGTTCGCCAAGATGTTGGCCGAGAGGTTGAGGCCAGAGTCGGCGTTGGAAACCCAGACCGTGGCGTAGTAATTGGCAGCCGCCAGCGCATCGGTGGTTGGCGTGAGTCGTACACGAACCGTGGATTCGTAGCCGGCACCGATCTGAACGACGCTGGGTGTTTCCAAAACATAGTCAATTTCTCCGGCGTTGGAGGTGTCGAGGTAGACTGCAAACTGGGCGGGCGTGTTACCGTCGTTGCTGATGACCACGCTGGTGGTGATGGTGTCACCGATGGACATGTTCACGGTTTGACTGGAAGGAGACAGTGAGGCATTGACCTTCTCGCCCACACGCACTGGAACGTCAAAGGTCGTGATGGAGATGCCCGTACTCATTTCTTGGATTTCGATTGCGATGGTCTCAATGCTGTTGGCAGGTGCATCCGGTTCGGTGGTGACAACCAGCGGGAAGGTGACGATGTGGTCGGATACATTGGAAGGATAGTTGGCCACATCGGCGGGGACGTCGATGACGGTGGTCGATGGCATGATGCTGGAAGAGGAGAAGGAGACGTCCCATCCGTCAGGAACATCGTCGAGAATGAGTCGATAGGAGGTCATATTGTTGCCCGTGTTGGCCAAATCAATGTCAAAGGACGTCTCCTCGCCCACCATGGCATCCAAGATGGTACCGTTGTGGCCAACCGCATCCAAAACGGGTGGGATGTTGATGGTCAAGGTCTGTGTGATGGCGGTTGGAATGACGTTTGAACTGCTGTGAGCGGCACTGAGGCTCGGTGTGGCGGTGAGAGGGACGCTCAATGAACCTGCAACCGAGTAATTGTCGGCTGGACCCTGAACGGTCATAACGGCGTGGGCGGTCTCACCCAATTCCATGCCTGGAAGTGAGGTTGGCGTTAGGCCAATGGCCCAGCGCGAGGCTTCGAGGAAGCCACCGGATGAGTCGGATGTGAAAACGGGCGTTCCAAGAGATAACGTGGTGTCAACCGTTTCGGTAAGTTCGGTGACAAGGTTGTGGCGAACCTCCACGTCCAGGTCCAAAATTTCCAGCAGCCCTTGCCCTTGTTGGGCGAGTAGCACCTGTTCCACCGTCATGTCGATGTTGGTTGTTGGTAAGCCGGGGTCAACCACGATGACAGGAAGGATTTGAACAGGCGTTGAATCGACCTTTGGAATTCCACCGTCGACCGAAACGGCTTGTGCCCAAACAGAAACTGTATCGCCATGGCCATTGGATTCAGCCTCGACCAGCGGGTTCTTGATGACAGGCGGCGTTACCGTGAGCGTCACGTTGACGGATTCTCCTGGAGCCAGCGTACCGGTATAGGTGCTCGAAAAGGAGAGATCCCAGTTGATCGGGTTTGAAGAAATGCCTCCCGAGAGCAAGAAGACCGTGTCAGCGTTGCCTTCGTTGGTGATGTTTACCTGAAGTGGGAAGGGTTGACCCGGCGTCAAGTCCTTGGTATCGGCGTCCATTTGCACGCTAACATTGTAGGATTCGCTGGTGACAACCGTTGTGGTGACCGTTCTCGTGATTTGATTGTCATTTGAGGAGGTTAGGGTAAATGTCACGATTTCAGACTCGGTGAGCAAGGCCGTTGCAGGAACGGAAACATAGACGGAGACATAACGGGTAGCGCCCGGCATTGCGGTCGGTGTTGATGTCGTAGGGGACCAAGAACTGACCCAACCACGCACATCGGAAACTGCGATGGTGTAACTGTCAACGCTCACACCGGTGTTTTTGACCGAATAGGTGAGTTGAGATGTTTGGCCGGGCTCTACGCTGCGATCGTGTGCCGCAGTCAGTTCAAAATCAAACGAGGAAAAGACAACCGTCTGATTGAGGAATTCAATCGATTTCGTCCACGAAAGGCCAACGGCGTACATTTCTCCGATGACGGAGTACTGCCCAGAGAGCGAGGTGGCATCGAATTGCATAGTGATCGTTGCGGGGAGCGCACCGCCAGCGTGCAAGGAACCCGGTCGAACGGTCCCCAAAATTGACGACGGGACGGAGAACGTGTTGCTTGGATTGCCAACCTCGGTAAAATTGAGGAAGAATTGGGCCGATTGGTTCTTCACACCGGTGTTGACGACATTGACGTTGAAGTCGTGAACCGTTGGCGACCAAACGACGCTACTGCCTCCGCCCGACGGTGTAGGAATGTCATGGGTTGAGACA
>CALGEM010000251.1 GCA_937881505.1 uncultured euryarchaeote | reverse complement strand
CAAGGCTTTGCTCAATGGCCCGTTTTGTTGTGTTGTAGGAAAAGGGAGTGACCTCAACGGGGAGGGGAAAGGCACCAAGCGTGGCCACTTGTTTTCTCTCATCGGCCACGACGACCATACTGGCTGAAGATTGTGCCACCACTTTCTCTCTCAGCAAGGCTGCGCCTCCGCCTTTGATGAGTTGGAATTGAGGGTCAAATTCATCGGTGCCATCGATGACCACATCCAATCCATTGAGATCGTCAAGGTCAGCAAGCGTGATACCAACTTCAATGGCGAGGTCTCTGGTGGCCAACGAGGTAGGGACGCCAACGATTTCAAGGCCTTCCTCCCGAACTTGGCGGCCCAATTCTAAGATGGTGTATTTCACGGTAGAACCCGTTCCAAGGCCCACCTTCATGCCGGATTTGACGTAGGCGCAAGCAGCGATGCCCGCTTCTTCCTTGAGGGCTTCAACGTTCATACCCGCTCCTTGTCAACCCCATCTATGGACTTTCTCACGTTGACCCACCATGGCGAAAAGTCCCAACCCTTTAGACCTTGAACCGAGCGTGGTGGAGGCATGAGGGAGCGTGCTCGACCTGCATCGGTGGCGCTCGGACTCGTCCTTTTGTTCGTTCTTTCCCTTGTACCGATGACCCATGATGTCCCGGAGGCACTTGCAATAGACGACCTGTTGCATGAATCAACACCGCTTGGTCAGGCTGAAAAATTGACCATTGGTTCGTGGCCCGACGGTGCAAGTCAACGAATTGAAGTCAGCGTTCCTGATGGCCATTCCATCAAATCCATTGACCTTGATATCAGCGCCTCAACCTTGACCAATTCAATGGCATCGGTGTTGACCGATGTTGGGGACTTTGATGGGAATGCTGTTTACGACGGCATGGATGTGAACAAATCCTCACTTCAAATTCTCCCTCAGGATTGGACCTATGATTTTGAGTCCGGAACATTCGAACCTGAATGGACCCTCTCCGGCACCTCAAACTGGGCCATCCGAGCAGATACCCGTCTTGGAGGTGCTCAACTCGCCAAGGCGGGAAGTATCAGCCACAATCAAGAATCCCGAATGACGCTTGATGTATCGCAACTGCCCGCATCAACGGGCACCTTCAGATACAGTGTTTCTTCGGAATCAAGTTTTGATTACCTCCTGTTTTGCATCGACAACACCGGTTGTTCAAGGTACAGCGGCTACACCCAACGTTGGTCGGGCACGGTGAACAACGGATTGCAACAGTTCACCATTCCTGCCACGGCCCAGACGCTCACATGGAAATACACCAAGGACGGAAGCGTCAATTCAGGTTCGGATACGGCATGGGTGGACGACATTGTCATCACGCCCTCAGGAGGTTCTGGCAACGGAGAAGGAAATTGGACCTCTGAGGTGTTTGGTCCTTCGCTGCTCGGACGCGGTGAGAACATGATGCATGGTTTGCTCCACATGGATGCGCTGGTCTACCCCGGTTCAGTGTTTGAGTGGCAAATCCTCGACGCTTCAACCAATGTCCCTGTTCCGGGCTTTGAGCGCCTCACCTCGACATGGGCTGATTTGGGAATGATCGATTCGCACCAATACCCGCTTCTTAGATTCAAGGTTCACATGAAAGAAGCATCCGGTGGCGGTACATCGGAAATTCGGAGTTGGTCGCTCAATGGTCATTTAGCCAAAGAATTTGATACCGACCCAACCGACGAAGGATGGAGTATTCAGGGTGGAAATTGGGCCAACGGGGTCATCTCGAGTTCAGGAACCGTTCTTTCCGATGTCTATCATGTTCGCTCCGGGTTCTCCGACGTCAGCGTTGACAGCACTCATTCGGGGAACGGTCAACTTCAATTCACAACCGATGCTGGTCTAACCTGGACGGACCTTGACGCCGTTGACCGAGTTTCGCTTGAGATGCCTGCACACATGCTTCAGTTGCGAATGATCAGCGTCACCGGCAGTGGCACGTTCACTTGGGACTCGGTTGAGGTCGAATTGGTTCGTACTTCGTTGCCGGACGGTCTGCGACTCGATGTTGGGCTGGATGGTGCCAATGAGTGGTCCATGGACCGAATCGGAAACGGCGCGTTTGGTTTGCAAAACACCCTCGTTACCGACGACCTGTGGGTGACCCGTGCCATTGCTCCAGCCAACACCGCCTCCCTCGAGGTTGCTGCGCCAACCAAAGGCGTCCATGCTTTTTCCTTCGCTGTCGCCTCGCCTTCGGGGACGATCGCCAGCCCGTTCATGGCGATGGCCGTTAACGGGCAAGATATTCTCAGCCGAACGCTGTCGAACATCGATGATTTGTTGGTGGTGTCTCTTGATGGAACGGAACTTAACACCCTCAACAACGCTCTTGCTCAAGCCTCCAACAACCACGGGCCATCTGGGCTTCCAATGGCCACCGTTGAGGTCCGTATCGGTTCGTCCCTCACCACCGGAGACCTGTTGTTTGGGGGTGTATTCGTGCCCTACGAGGCTGACATCTCCCTCGAGTTGAACGCTGGACACCCGCTGGTCATGGGTTTGAACCATGCTCTGTCCTCTGCCATTCCACAATCTGGTCAGCGTACCGTTGTGCTCCCGGTTCGAATGGACGGGACGGGTTCGGTCTACCTTACGCTGAACGATGTTCAATCCCAAGCTTCCGTCAAAGCACTTGAGTTGGAAGTCCACAATGTATCTGATACCTTCGTACCTGGAGTTGAATGGGTGGAGTCTGCGGGTACGTTTGACTTCTCTCCGCTTGGCATTACCGATGCACTGACTCACGCCAGCCAGTCTGGATGGGAGGTAGAACTCCACCTCTCTGGTTCCCAACAGCAATCCAAACTGCGTTGCCCCATCGCTTCCCTTCCCATCACGTCCACTTCACTGTCCGCATGCACGGCTTCAGGAACGGCCCTGCTTTGGTTTGATGACGGCACAGCGGGCTCAATTTCTGCCGTTGGTTCAGGCGAATTCCTTGAACTCCGCCACCACTTCCGATTCCCCGACGGATGGAACGACGAGGCATCCGCAACTCTTTCTGTCAGTTTGATTTCATCAACAGGGCCGCTTCTACCGGTCTCCAAGGTCTTCGGTTTGGGTCATGATCAAGGTGTCGAAAACGACATTGAAATCAAATCATGGTCTGTATTGTCCATCGATGGTATTCGTTCTGACGCAGCATTCCCCTACTTGCGAGGAGGCGAAGTGGTTCATCTCGAGGTGGTGCTTGGCTTTGAAAACACAACGGAGGGTGTACCTCGGTCAGGTCAAGCCCTCATTCGCTTCCTCGTGGATGGTAATGAATACGCCACCACAACCTTGCTTGATGACGGTGTGGCCTTGTTCCCCTACACGGTTCCAAATGGACGTCCATCAATTGATCTGGGTGTTGAGGTCGTGCCCTTGCGTGGCCAAGATGTCGTGAGCAACCTGCCCTCAACACTGACCTTCCTCTTCGACAATGTTCCACCCATCCTCGTCGACCGTTCCGTTGAGCGCTTTGATAGCCGTGACATCGCTCCCCGAACACCCATTGTGCTTACTGTGGCAGACCGCCCTCACCTTCCAACCCACGCCGATGTCTACCTGTGGCATTCTTGGCTTGATGACAACAACGGCAACGGCGTTATGGATGCTGATGAGGTTAAGAAGTCCCAACTTGAATTGCCTCAAAACCTGTCGTCGTTGATGGGCGAATACCGTCTCTCCATCGATTCAAGTTCAGCAGAACAGGGCGATTACTTCGTTGGCTGGGTCGAGATTGCTGACAGTGCTGGCCATATTATGGAGGGAGGTGGAAGCCTTTCTGAACCGATGTTCCATGTCCAACTCAACGCCAACGGCGCTCCGTCGCTGGGAGCATCATCCTTGGGCTGGGCTGGAGGTGTAGACTCACCCTGGTTCCATCCCCATGAATGGTATGAAATTCGGGTGCCAGTTTGGGAGCAAAACGGTATTTTTGACCTCGCAGAAATCGACCTTCAGTTGGCCGCAAACACACCAAATCCAGCCGT
>CALGEM010000250.1 GCA_937881505.1 uncultured euryarchaeote | reverse complement strand
CCCATCCACTTCTTCATGGGCTTCTCTTCATAGATAAGGAGCGCGACGAATCGGCGCGCTGTACAGGGATTTTTTTGACCCCCTTTCGCTGACCGTGGGTCAAAATCGGACGTTGAACTCCGTGTCGCAAGCAGGACACTCGATGGTTCTGGTGCCCGGGCGGCGTTTCATGCGCAGATTACGATGGCATCCAGGGCAGGCAATCTCCACCCGAGGGACTTGTTTTTTGAGGGTGAAGTACGTCTCGCAAGTTCCGCATTTCAACTCCGCTGGGCGGTGGTCAACCCCGGCGACCAACACCTTGGAGCACGAAGGGCAGGAGATTTTCTCTTCCTTCCATTTTCGTCGAGTCAACGGGTGATCAACACGCACCCTTGCATCGCACAGGGTGCAGTTGAGTTCACCCAAGCCAACAGGCAACATGCCCTTGCACTTCGGGCAGGAGAGTGCAGGTGGGGACACCTTTGATTCCACGCTCAATTCCTCGGACATGGAATCACTTCTTTTTCGAGTAAAGAACCAATTGTTCCGGTATGAAGTTCCAAGGGACATCCAACGAAAGTCCGAATTCTTCTGAGAGGCGAACGATGAGTTGTTTGGCGCTGACCTGGTCCCTGGAGCCTTGGAGGTCCAAGACGATGACATCTCGTCCTTCTTCATCAACGGCCAGGGAGGCCAGGGTTGTGACTGGACGGGAGGGGGTTGGTGCGACTTGGGCGGGCGCAGCAGGGGCTGCGGTGGTTTGGAGCAATTCTGGCAAATCCACGTGCTGGTCCTTTCTCCACCATCGTGCGCGTCCTTGGTCTCGGTGATTTTCAATCAGGGAGAGGGAAGCGAGTTTCTTGAGATGGTGATAGAGGTTGTACCGGTCAACGCCGAGGTGTTGTTGGAGTTGAACAGTGCTCATCTCTTCTGACTGAGCAAGTGCAACATAGGCCGCACGGCGTGTAGGGTGGGCGAGAGCGGTGGTGATGGGGTCGCCTCGCACTCGTCCCATTCTCGCACCTATCCGGAAGACGGACTCATAGGGTTTGAATATGTCGCGTCAAACCAAAAGGATTCCATTAACCACGGGTGGGCAAATACCTCGCTTTGAAGGAGGAAAAAGCAATTCGTGTATCCGCCACCACCGACTTCAGCGTTTCCTTCAAGAGTTTCATGGATTGTCCGTTTTGGGCCAAGCGGGCACCGTTGAGGATGACGATAACAACCGAAAGCTCGTGAATCAGCACACCGACCCAGAGTTGGTCGTACCATGCTTGAACCACAGCAAACACCAGCGTGACCGTGATGAAGACGGAGAAAAACAGGTTCTGCATCAAGGTGCGTTGGGCTTGACGAGCGAGGTCGATCATTTGCGTGATCATTCGAGGATCGTCGCCTGGGACCAAGACATCGGCCGCTTCCAAGTTGACGGATTCCCCCGTACCAATGGCCACACCGACATCGGCAACGGCCAAGGCGGCTGCGTCATTGAAGCCGTCGCCAACCATCATCGTGACATGGGAACTGGACCTTGCCTTCACCCACTGCACTTTTTCTTCGGGGCTCAAACCCCCGTGGGCTGCGCTTTCGGGTAAGCCGACCGACCGTGCAAATTCCGAAACAGCGTTTTGGTGGTCACCAGAGAGAATCTCGATGTTGATGTTGCGGTCTCGCAGCGATGCGATAAGGGCGTCCGTTCCATCTCGCGTGTCGTCGTGAACAAAGGTCGCAAGCGCAATCCCCTTTCCATCTTTGACCAGCAGGCTCGCACCGTGCCCTGCTTCCTTCGCTCGCTCAAACGCCTCAACCAATTTTGCTTCGACCTCAACGCCCATGGCCTCGGCTTTGTCCGGTCGGATGAAGGCCACTTCGCTGCTGCCGTGTTGACCTGCAACCCCTGCGTCAATATCGTTGAGTTGTTTGATGGAGGCGGCCTTGATACCTTCCGAGGCGCAGTGTTCCACCATCGCCAGGGCGTAAGGATGGTTTGAACGGGACTCAAGCCCCATCATGATTTGAAGCGCCGCCTGCTTACGTCGACCTTTGCCGAGCACGATTTCGCCAACGGTTGGTCGGCCCGAGGTGAGGGTTCCCGTTTTGTCCAGAAGGATGTGGTTGACATGCGCCATGCGCTCAAGCGCATCCCCGCCCCGTACGATTACGCCGTTTTGCGCGGCGTTCGAAAGCGCAGCAGCATGAGGGACTGGGGTGGCGAGCAAGAGTGCACAGGGGCAGGAAACGACCCACAAGAGAAGGATGATCTTCCAGTCGTTCGGGAAGAAAAAGTACCAAACGGCCAAGGCACCAAACAGTACGGCTGGCACCCAAACAGCGGTGAATTTCTCAATGCTGCTATGCAGGCGAGGCGGCACGTCCCGGAAGGTGTGAACGGCATCGATGAGCCCGGAGAGTCGCGTCTCGTCGCCCACGGCCAGCACTTCGCAGACCACGGGCCCTTTGGAGAGCACCAAACCTGCTTCGATGACATCACCCTCGCCAACATCAACGGGGACGGATTCTCCGGTGAGTGGTGCTTTGTTGAGCGCCCCCTTGCCTTCGACGATTCGGCCGTCGGCGGGAATGAGTTCACCGCTTCGGATTTCGATTTTATCGCCCGGGCGTATGAGGTCGATGGGGACCGTTTCTGTCTCTGGTTTGGCATTCGAATGGGTGCCCAAGTTCAAGCCGCCTGCCATGGGCAAGGCGATTCCACCCACTGGGGCCGTGATGGCCATGCCGGGCGAAAGTGAAATGGCGTGACGTTGGTTGACTTTTCTCGCCGTTCGGGGCAACCGGTCCAAGCCGCCTTGCATGGCTTGCCGAGCTTTGACCAAGGCGTCCCCTTCGAGATGGATGGTGAACGCAACGAGGATAGTGACGATGAGGGCTTCCTCCCACATGCCCAATATGCAGGCACCGATGACGGCTAGACTGGTCAACACTTGGAAGCCCATCTGCAGGTTTCGCAGCGAGGCAAAGGCCTCTTTGAACATCTGAACACCGCCGATGGCGACGCCAGGGATGGCCAAGAGCGGGATCAAGATGCCGTGGTAGCCCATCAATTCAGCCAGCATGACCACCAACAGGACCGGGAAGGCGATGCCTCCCCCAATCAACCGCCACTGGTCGGGGCGAAGCCTGTTGGATTTGGCCACCACAAAGTTTGGTTCAATGCCCAAGACGTGGCTCAGTGCACGGTTTCTGGCGTCGAGAAGCGCTTTCTCATTGGTGATCACCAATTGAACGAGAATTCGGTCATCATCGGAGATTTCGACGTCCAAAATACCGGGCTGACGGCGAATCACCCGCTCAAGTTTTTGCACGGGAACATCGTTTCTCTGCGCCACGGCTTTGGCCCGTGCCCCGACGATTTCATGATGGTCAATGTCGGGTGCATGGCCCAGTGAACGCAACACTGCGGACACTTCTGAAAGCGTACCGTCCTCGAGATTGATGTTGAGTTTGACCTCGCCCGAGGTCGCCGACACATTGGACTTCGTCACCTGTTTCATGTGGCCCAGAGCGCCCATGGCCTTTGAGGCGCAATCCGGGCAATCCATGCCAAGCAACGGCCAACTAACGGCAAAAGACCCGCTGGCATCTTCCACAAAGGTGGAATCAACGATTTCAGGGTCCAACACTTCGGTGGGTTCCGGTTCAACCTCTTGGGCAAGCACCGGATTTTCTTGTGGGGGTTCAGGTGCTGCAACGGGCTCATCGTCTTCCAATGAAAGGAAGACTTCTGCTCCGTCTTCCCCTGCCATGCTCTCGCCATCCATCCTGCCCTCATCAAACCTCTCATGCACATGGTTGTTGGCTTGCAGTAGAGGGAATGTTCTTGATTTTCATTCGGCTGGCCCACCACATGCAGTGGTTACCAGAAGGTTGGTGCCCCAGTGTGGTGGTCATCGATATTGACGGAACCATCACCGACGGGAAAAAGCACCTCTCGACGGATGCGGTTCAATCGCTTCGTCGCCTTGAGGAGGCTGGTATTCCAGTGGTCTTGGCGACAGGTAATGTTCGGCCGGTCACCTACGGGCTGTGGCGCTTCCTTGGCCTCTCAGCGCCGATGTGTTGTGAGAACGGTGGCGTGATTTGGCACCCTTCATGGGAGGCGCCCGTGCTTCGCGCCGAGGCGGACGAAGCCAAGGAGGCCGCCGTATGGCTCGCAAAACACATTGAGGGGGTGGACGCTCAAGGCATCGCCACCAACCGCTGGCGAGAAAGCGAGTGGTGCCTGTTTCCCGATGAGCCACTGGAAGCCATCATCAAGGCCGTGAAGGAAAGCCAATGGTCGCACCTGAGCGTGGTCAGAACCGGCTTTGCCATCCATTTGATGGAACCCCATTTGAGCAAGGGCGAAGGCTTGCGGTATCTGTTTGACCGCATGGGTTGGTCGCCCGATGACGCCTTGTGCGTTGGTGATGCACCCAACGATTTACCCATGTTTGATTTTCTTCGGTGGTCGGTGGCGGTCGGCGGCGCCTTTCCGGCTGTTCTGGAAGCAGCCGATGTTGTCTCGCCTCATCCGCACGGTGCAACGTTCCCGCCGCTTGTTGATGCGATTTTAGCTCGCAAAGAAGGTGATGCGCCTTGAAGGCCATGGGGATTGACCTCGGTGGCAGTGGATTTCGTATCGGTATTTTTGACACCTCCACGGGTGCATTGCTTCACCCGCTTCGCCATTACAATCACTCGGCCTCAACCGATCCGGCCGATGTCCTACCCGCTCTCGTTTCGGCGATTGAAGGCCTCGGATGGACCGGCCCAATCGGCCTTGGTTTTCCCGGTGCAGTCGATGCCTCAAGACCGACCACGGCACCAAATCTTGGCGCGGCTTGGGTGGGTAAGGATGTGGGGGCTGCACTCAATCAATTCCACGGTGGTGCTTTTGCCATGCTCAACGACGCCGATGCGGTGGCTGTCGCTGAAGCCGCACACGGTGTTGGCCACGGCGAACATGATTGCGTTTTGACCCTGACCGTCGGAACGGGCCTTGGAACCACGGTTCACCGCGAAGGCACGATGATTCCGAATCTCGAATACGGACGCCTCCCTCATCCTCGGCTTGAGGGATGCTTGGAAGAGCACCTCTCCGGAGCTGCACGGACCCGCCACGGCTGGGGCCTCCAGACCTGGGCTTCACACTTCCAAGAGGGACTGATCTATCTGGAGGAAATGGTTCAGCCGGGACGCATCGTTCTTTACGGTGGCATTATGGAGCACTGGTCGAGTATTCAACCCCTGCTCAGCACCGAAGCTGAACTTGTTGCTGCCGTGCTGACTCAAACGGCAGGCCCCCTTGGAGCGGCCCTGTCGGCTGTCGGCGCTGCTCAGCCTTTGTGAGCGTCCGCCAGTGAAAACGATGTGACCATCTGCATCGCTTGGCCGTACTTGATTTTCCCGAGGTATTCCTTGGTCTGACCGTGGGTGATGATGCGAAGACGGTAGTTGCACACGCGTTTTGTTCGTCGCTTTCGATGGTGTTTGTAGAAGTGAACTCCCACCTTGTAGGTGCCCAGCGGCGCCTTTCCTTTCCAGACGACGTTTTCAACCGGCGTGTTTGACACCGGTCGAACGTTCATGTCAACATCGAGTTCACCGCCGCAATCACTTCGCTTGTTGTTGAAGTAGATGCGTTCTCCCGACGGGCAGAACAGATGCAGGTCAAGGTCGTTGAAATCGTCCCAAGCGAGCGAAATTTGCACTTCGCCCGACGCACCACCCTCTCGTTCAAGACGCTCGTCGATGTTCACTTCGTGTTCTTCATCGGCTTCGGTTGCAACGACAACACCGCTTCCGATGTGTTCCTCTGCCACCAGCGTTATGTGTTCTTGCATGGGGGATTCGTTTGCCTCCATCCATCTTGACCTCGCCTCGAGTTCCGTTTGTCGTTCTTCTTCACCTGGGGGCTCGTCCTCTTCGGTATCGTCCAGCGGTTGGATGAGGTCAAGTTCGAGGTAATTTCTGTCTCGTCGTTCATCGCGTTCTCGCCATGCCGCCTGTTCTTGTTCGGGCAACTGGTGAACCTGGGGCATGCTGACCAGCAAGCGCATTCGCCCTTCGTGGAGTGCGATGCGTGAGGAGGTGCTGTATTTTTGGAGCAGGGCCAACGCACGGAGACGGGCCTGTCGTTGTTTGCGATAGCGGTTCAGAAGATAGACGCCAAAACCCGTCAACGCAAGGCTTGAACCGAGGGTGATGGGGTCAACCATGTCGCTTTATTTGGTCCCGGTCCTTAATAGGAGGCGCGATGAAAATCCCATCACGAGAGGAATTCAGCGTTTAGGGCGTCCAGCGAAGCCTTGTCGGGTCGGAGAACTTCATCAGGAACATCGAGCAGGGGTTCCTCCACCAAACCGAGGTCTTCGGCCAGCGAGGGTTTGCTGGCGTCGAAGTAGAGGAGTCCAGTGACGTGCTTTTTGTCGGTTTCAGCCTCGTGAAGCGCCGTCAATGCCGCCATGGCGTCGCCGGGGTCGTGTTCGGCAGAGATGGTTTCCAATCGGATGGTTGAACCGTCGTGGAGGGTGATGTCTCGGTAGTGGCCTTCGGGCACTTCAATTTCCTCAACCGGATTGAAGTGGGGGATGTAGTCAGCCATGTGCAGCGTGACCTCGTTCTCTTTGACGTAGCCGTAGGAGCGCATGGACTCGTCGTTGTTGTTGAAGGTCACGCACGGTGAGATCACGTCGATGAGGGCGAAGCCTTTGTGGGACATCGCCGCCTTGAGAAGCGAGGTCAACTGCTTCTTGGAGCCCGAGAACGAGCGAGCGACAAAGGTGCAACCGAGGTTGATGGCCAGCGCACACAAATCGATGGGCTGCGTTTCATTGGCTGGCCCCTTCTTCTTCTTTGAGCCGACATCGGCGGTGGCTGAGTACTGGCCCTTGGTCAGGCCGTACACACCGTTGTTTTCCACGATGTAGACCATGTCCATGTTCCGGCGAATGGCGTGGATGAGTTGTCCGATACCGATGGAAGCGGAGTCGCCGTCGCCTGAAACACCGAGGTAAAGCAGGTCCTTGTTGATGGCGTAGGCACCGGTTGTCACCGATGGCATGCGGCCGTGGACCGTGTTGAAACCGTGGGATTGACCGAGGTAGTAGGCAGGGGTCTTGGAAGAACAGCCGATACCGGACATCTTGGCGATGCGGTGCGGTTCGATACCGTTTTCCCAAGCGGCCGTGATGATGACGTTGGAGATTTGGTCGTGGCCGCATCCTGGGCAGAGAGACGATGGGCCGCCGGTGTAGCTGTCCTTGGGTTCGTTGAGGACGTTCAGTTTGATGGCTCGTGCGGGTTTGTCGCTCATTGCTTCACCTCCTCAAGAGTTTCCAGGATACGCTCGGCGTAGATGCGAGCACGGGGTGGCATACCGTCGCTGTAGGCAACCGAGTGAACCTTCGTGACCAAGTCGTTGGGGAGTTCTCGTCGCAGGATACCGTAGAGTTGACCATCTCGGTTGATTTCCAAAACGATGACCGTTTCGTGTCGGCGGACAAAGGCTTCCACTTCTGAATGGAACGGCAGGGCGCGAACGCGGCACTGGCTGACCTTGAGACCTGTTTCTTCCAAGATGTCGTCGATTTCCTGAATCGAGTTTTCCATGCTGCCGAGGAAGACGATGCCGACTTCGCACTCTTCCTCTTCTCGCAAAATGGGTGCTGGAAGTTCGTCTCGGGCGTTGTCAATCTTCATTCGCAAGCGCTGCATGAGGTTGTAGTAGTCTTCGGGCTTCTCGGAGTAAACGCCCATCGGGTTGTGACCCGTACCTCGGTAGAGGATGGGGGCCATGCCTGAACCTGGAAGGGTCCTGTAGGGAATGCCGTCGCCGTCCACGTCCAAGTAGCGTCCAAAGGTTTCGAAGGCTTCGAACACGTCTTGTTCGCGCACGACCTTTCCACGGTCCATGGGTTGGTCGGGATAGGTGAAGCCTTCGCAAGCCCAGCGGTTCATTCCCAAGTCGAGGTCACTCATGCCGAAAATCGGCGTTTGGAAACGTTCGGCGTAGTCAAAGGCGCGCCAGCCGTATTCAAAGCACTCTTCCACCGTACCGGGGATGAGCACAATGTGCTGGGTGTCGCCGTGGCTGCCCTCGTAGAGCATGGCGATGTCGGATTGTTGTGTGCGGGTGGGCAGGCCGGTCGAGGGGCCAACACGGGTGACGTCCCAGAAAACAGAGGGGATTTCAGCAAAGTAGGCCAGCCCGATGAATTCCTGCATCAGCGAGATACCGGGTCCGGAGGTGGCGGTCATGCCGCGGCCACCGGCCCAACCAGCACCGAGCACCATGCCGGCGGCGGCGAGTTCGTCTTCGGCTTGGATGACCGCCATCGTGGCGTTGCCGTCATCGTCGGTTCGCAGCCGTGGGATGTAGTTGATGATGCCTTCAGCCAGCGAAGACGAGGGTGTGATGGGGTACCACGCCAGCAGTTGAACGCCACCGTAATGAGCGCCAAGAGCGGCGGCTTCGTTGCCTTCAATAAAGAATTGAGGCTTCTCAACCTTGCGAGGCTCGACGGCGTAGGCATCTTCCTTGGTCAGGTGTTCCTTGCAGTAGTCTCGACCCAAACCGAGGGCGGTGATGTTGAGCTCCACAGCGGTGGCCTTGCCCTTGAATTGCTTGGCGACGGCGGACTCAAGGCAGGCTTGGTCAATACCGAGGAGTTCGGCGAGGACGCCGACGTAGATGATGTTGGTAACGAGTTTGGCGATTTTTGGATTGATTTTGCGAGCGAGAGCACTCATGGGCACCGGGTAGGAGATGATGTCGTCCCGCTCCACGGTTTTCTTTTTGGTATCGCTGTTCCAGATGACGACGGAGCCCGGTTCGAGTGCAGCCAGGTCCTCCTCCCATGTCGCCGGGTTGACCAGCACCTGGATGTGGGTTCGGTCGCCCGGTGCCTGGTAGCCTTTGTCCGAAAGGCGAACGATGTACCAGGTGGGGAGGCCTGAGATGTTGGAGGGAAACAGGTTCTTTCCGCTGACCGGGACGCCCATGTCAAAGAGCGATTGCAACAGAATGAGGTTGGCGGATTGCGACCCGGTTCCGTTGGCGGTGGCGATGTTGATGGTGAAGTCGTTGATGATGCGGTCCATGTGAAACATCCCTCGTGGGGTGGCGGATTACCCGTCCTTGAGAACGGGGGTTTGCAAGCACTCTTTCAACATGTTGCCATCGCATTCCTGAAATCGAACTCGTAAATTTGAACGGATGAAAGAATCAGTCCATGTATTCCTCACACCAACCGGGTGTTTGATTTTCAAAACCACCCTCGTTTGAGCGGTACTTATCAAGGGTACTGGCGAGGTCGGATTTGATGAGCACCGAACATGTGGGAGCGTATCCCGGAGCTTCGGTGTATTCCGTTCCGTCTTTGTCCACGATGGAGGTGGGCATCCACCACATCGCCCTTCCGTCATCGGACATTTCTATTCGTAAAGTGTGTGTAAATTCACGCTCTTCGTGCGTGGCTACGACCACCAATTCTTCACCGTTCAGCATCCACTGTGCGTTTGCGTCGTTGTCCCAAGTTGCGGTCTTGTCATCTTGAAATCGAAACAACTGCCCTTGATCGTTCATCCAGGTGCCTTCAACGGCGGCCCCGCTCTGGCTTGCGAGCATCAGCAGGAGGGGGACCAGCACCA
>CALGEM010000249.1 GCA_937881505.1 uncultured euryarchaeote | reverse complement strand
GAGTTCTGCGCCATCTCGAGGCCAGAGGTCGCAACGCCACCGGCGTTGCTGGCCTTGCCGGGCGCGAAGAGCACGCCAGCGTTCTGGAAAGCGGTCACGGCTTCCGGGGTGCAGGGCATGTTGGCGCCCTCGCCAACAGCGATGACGTTGTTGGCCACCAGCATGGCTGCCTCTTCACCGTTGAGTTCGTTTTGGGTCGCACAGGGCAGGGCGACATCGACATCAACGCCCCAAAGGCCGTTGCTGGAAGGCTCGGGTTTGCTGGCAGTAAAGGTAGCAGAGGGGTATTGCTTGGCGTATTCAGAGATGCGTCCTCGACGGTTGTTCTTGAGGTCCATTACCCATGCAAGCTTCTCACGGTCAATGCCGTCTGGGTCGTGGATGAAACCAGACGAGTCCGAGAAGGTGACGGGCTTGCCGCCGAGGTCAAGGACCTTCTCACAAGCAAATTGTGCCACGTTTCCAGAGCCGGAAATCGAGACGGTTGCGCCTTCGAAGGACTTGCCCTTGGTGGCGAGCATCTCACGAGCGAAGTAAACCAGGCCATAGCCGGTTGCTTCAGGACGAATCAGGGAACCGCCATAGGTTCGGCCTTTACCGGTCAAGACACCGGCTTGGAATTCGTTTCGCAGTCGCTTGTACATGCCGAACATGTAGCCAATCTCACGACCGCCCACACCGATATCACCGGCAGGGACGTCGCAGTCATGGCCAATGTGGCGCCAAAGTTCCATCATGAACGACTGACAGAAGCGCATGACTTCGGCGTCGGATTTTCCTTTGGGGTCAAAATCTGAACCGCCCTTACCGCCACCCATTGGCAAACCGGTTAGGGAATTCTTGAAGATCTGCTCAAAAGCAAGGAACTTCAGAATGGAAGCGTTCACGCTGGGATGGAATCGTAGACCACCCTTGTATGGGCCAATGGCGCCGTTGAATTGGATGCGGAAGCCACGGTTGACTTGTGTTTCACCTGCATCGTCGACCCAAGGAACACGGAAATGGATGAGGCGCTCTGGTTCAACCACGCGCTCAACGACGGAAATGTATTCGGGATTGGCCTCGAGAACGGGCTCAAGGGATTCAAGAACTTCCTTCACGGCTTGATGGAATTCGGGTTGGTCGGGGTCTCGGGCTACAACTTTTGCGTAGATTGCGTCACTGGGGCTCATTGGCATACCTTCTAACACCTGTTGGTGTATTGGCCTCCCCTAACAAAGTCCCTTTCTAATGGTTGTCCCTCATTCATCTCCACAATGACGAATTGGAGACGGTGAAAACCCGCTCAAAACGAGCAAACGGTCAGGTATCGTTCGAGACGTTCAATACGGCGTTGGCCGTTCTCGTCAACCTCGCTCATGGCCCGAATGGATTCCTCAATCAGCGCATGTTGGTCTTCTTGAAGACCGATGATTCGTCGGAGATGGTCCAACATCGCCCATTCGTCTTCACTGATGACATCGTCGTCAAGAGCGGCGATCAGCGCCGACTGGTAGGTGGTTGCATCACCCATCTGATGACCACCGTATTCGCTTCCCTCATCAAAGGGCCAAGCAGCCTCACCCGCAACAACGGCTCGACACTCGGCTGTGTCGGCTGGCGCCACCCCGAGAGCTTGGGCGAGAATGTGGAGGATTTGGGCCTCGTCATCGGTGACAATGGCGTCGTCAAAGGCGATTCGAAGCGTTTCCAGGTAGAGATAGAGCCCTCGGGTGGGTTGCAGTGCCATGAATTTCCGTGGAGCGGCTCGTCCTTCAAACTTCGCTCTGCAAAAGGAAGAAGCCCAGTGACCTAATGTAATACAGGTAATTGCAAATTGTCATCATATTGCATACATTTATATGCTGACCGACCTAGTCTCATCTCACGAGGCAACCACGATGACCCAGCCAACCAGCGCCGTTTCCCTCCGAATCACGGAGGATGATCTCGCTTTGCTGGACGCACGTATTGGCATGGACGGCGCCCGAAGCCGCTCCGATGTCGTGCGTCTTGCCATCCAAGAATTTCTTCACAATCAACCCCTATTGCAGGGCATGAAGTCTGTCCGAATCCCACTTGGTCGAAACGACCAGGTCCAACTTGGCAAATTGTACGAGCTTCAGGGAACAACTCCCGAGATTGCCGCCCAAGAAGGGCTCAAATTGTACATTGAACAAGCCATTGACAAGATTGTCAACGGCATCAAACTCGATGATGCGCTGGAGGCGTCCAGAGCAGCAACGATGCGACGCAGCGAATACCAAGAATGATGGTGAGAGACTGGAGGGGATGGGATGAATTGGCAAAACTCAGGATACAACCTTGGTGATGCCACCCTTACGGCTCCGCAGGACCGGCCTGTCCTGCAGAGCTTTGTCTCGCTGTATCAGCGTGCCCGTCGTGCACGCCTTGGCCTTGGTTCCCACAACCAAACACCCCCACACACCTCCCTGGACGACGGCCAGGGAGGCTCAGATTCCACTCCCGTCAGTTGACGCGGTGGTTCCCCCCGTGCCCAGCCCCCCACACTTCTGGGCACATTGATTTCCTTCGGTCAAACCTGTGACCTCCATGCCAATCCTTTAGGAGGGTCGCCGCAGGATGTGGGATATGAACGAGCATGAAGAACAGGTGGATTCCTCCATCTATCCCTTCCTTGCTCACGCCAAACCGAGACCGGGCCAACTTGAGATGATCCAAGACGGCATCAAAGCCCTCGAAAAAGGAGGCTTCCATCTGGCAGCAGCCCCAACAGGTATTGGAAAAACTGCAGCCTCCTTAGCCGCCGCTCTCGAAGTCGCCAGTCAATCACCTCAGAAGAAAACGGTCTTTTTCCTGACATCCCGCCAAACACAGCACCGAATTGTCGTGGACACCGTACGCCGCATCAACGACCGAAGAAAGGGCATGATGCCAGTACGACTGGTGGACATGGTAGGTCAAGCCGGAATGTGCGTCCAACCCTTCGCAAAAGAATCACCACTGGTCTTCTCCCTGCTCTGCAGTCAAGCCAGGAAAACAAGGTCCTGCAAGCCGTGGATCACCTCAGCCCCCGGTCTCAAAGAACGTATTCTTGCCTCACCTCTCCACGTTGATGAACTGGTTGATATCGCACGGACACACACGGTGCACGGCGAACCAGCCCAAACCTGTCCTTGGAAAGCGGCCAGGGAAGCGGTCAGTGGCGCAGACGTCTTTGTTGGCGATTACAATCACCTTTTTGACGACGGGGTCAGGGAATCAAGCCTCAAAGCCATGGACCTCGCTCTTGAGGACATCATCATCGTCGTGGACGAAGCCCACAACCTACCCGACCGCATCAGAATGACGCTTGAGAAGCGATTGACACGTACGATGATTCGAAACTCGCAGATGGAACTTGAGGAGTATGCTGGTATGCTGGCTCAAGCCATGAACGCACCCGGAGGTGAAGCCCTGTCCATGGCCCACGGTCTTGCCGCATGGGCTTTTGAGGTGGTCAAAGCGTCCAGAGTAGGCTTTGACGCCCTCTTTTCCCAATATCTGCGAAACCTCTCGGGCCAAGATGAAGAAGCCGAAGTTTCGGTTGACGACATCCTCAATGTCATTCACCGAGCGTGCGATGTTGTAGAAGGAAAGTCAGGGCAACAACAACTCGACGCACCCGCTTCATCAAAACATCCGATTGTTGAACCGGCCGTCCGCATCCATCAACTCCGGGATATTCTTGCCAGCGTTGATGTTGACATGGAGGCTGGCGACGATGGTAACCCTATGGAACCAAACGCCCACCGTGTCGCTGAAATTCTGGACTGCATGCTCAAATTTGGCTCAACACCCGCCCTGACCATGATTTACGACACCAAAGGCAAAGATGGCCGCATCACCACCCACCTCCTCGATCCTGGTCTCGTTTCCAAACCCGTTTTTGAGCAATCTGCGGGGGCGATGTTGATGTCTGGAACACTCTATCCACCCAGTATGTACGCCAATATCCTGGCTCTGCCTCCATCATCCACCACCTCCGTGGCCTACCCTTCGCCGTTTGCAGCCATGCGCCGACCCGTTCTCGTAGCCAAGAACGTGACCACAAAATACACTGAGCGCAGTCCGGAAAACACCCGAGCCATTCGAGCACATATACAGTCGCTCATCGATGCCTCACCTGGCAACGTGGCCGTGTTTGCACCCTCCTATGCGATGCTCAACGATGTGGTGCTTGAAGGGCATTTCAGCGGAGTACGAATCATGGCAGAAAACCGAGAGTGGACGAAGCAGGATTTGGATCAGGTCGTTGACACCCTGCTTGAAGAAAAGCGAAGCGGACGTAAAATCCTGCTCGCAGGCGTCTTCGGTGCTCGCCTCTCAGAAGGTGTGGATTACCACAGCGGCGCCCTTGACGCTGTGGCCTGCATCGGCATTCCAAACTCACCCCCCTCGGTCCTCTCAAAGGCGTTGAAGACCTATGCGGAAGAACGCTTTGGTCGGAATTTGGCATGGCGCTACACGGTATCTCAACCAGCGGTCAACTCCATACTCCAAGCCATGGGGCGACCCATCCGCTCCATTGGAGACCGGGCCCTCATTCTCTTGCTCGACCGGCGGGTCACCG
>CALGEM010000248.1 GCA_937881505.1 uncultured euryarchaeote | reverse complement strand
TGGAAGCTCTGGTATTGATGATTTAATTTTTCCAATTTCTTCTTTGAAGGAATTGAGAATGCGCTCTCGCTGGTTTTGGCTGAGGTCGCCGTGAAGGCCGGCGACGTCAAAGCGGTGCTTCTTGAGTCGCTCAACCGCCAAGTCGACCATGCGCTTGGTGTTGCAGAAGATGATGGTTTGGTCGTCGTCTTGCATTCGCACGAGAAGACGTCCGAGCACCCAGAGTTTGTTTGAGCGCCCGATGCGAACGGAGTAGAGGTCGATGGGCGGGACATCCAATTCCTCAGCGTTGGTCAAAACGAAATCAGGTTCGTTCATGAATTCGTGAGCCGCATCGATAATCTCTTGCGGGAACGTTGCCGAAAAGAGCAGCGTTTGCTCACGGCCGGTCATGCGTTCAACAACCCACATGATGTCGGGGAAGAAACCCATGTCAAGCATGCGGTCGGCCTCGTCCAAGCAGAGGACCTGAGGTTTGCTCAAGTCAATGTGGCCTCGCTCGCTCATGTCCATGACACGACCGGGCGTGCCGACGATGATGTCAACGCCTTGGCCGAGGGTTTTTGCTTGCTTTTCGAGGTCGGTGCCACCGTAAACGGTCAAGATGGTCAAACCGCCATCGCCTTGGAGCATGACCAGTTCTTCTGCGACTTGATTGGCGAGTTCACGCGTAGGCGCCAGAATGAGGGCTTGGAGTTCACCCGTTGGCTGGCATCGTTCAAGGATGGGCAGGCCAAAGGCAGCGGTTTTTCCTGAACCGGTTCGGGCTTGCCCAATCACATCTGTCCCTTGACGAGCGATGGGAACTGTATCCCGTTGAACTTGGGTTGCGAATTCCCATCCCATGGCGTTCAAGCCGTTTTGAAGGGATTCTGGAAGGTTCCATGACTCAAAGCGTGTTGTTGTGAACATCGGTCTCACCGTTCGTCTCAAGTGTTCTTCATTGGCCACCGAGACGAGGCGGCCTCCACAGGGTCATCAGAAGTTTTCGCGGTCGGCGATTTCCTTCTGAAGTTCGCCCATCCAGTACCGGCGAGCGTTTTCGCGGTTGAGTGGACGACGCATTTGTCGAACATGCTCAAGGATGTATTGACGGAATTTGAGTGCCTTTGAGCGGTTCACGCCTTTGGGCGTGATGCCGTCCCACAATCGGTCAAACTGTTGTGCTTTGTCGTTGAATGGCATGTCATCGTCCATATCATACACCTCTTCAGCGACTTGCCGACCGTCCACCTGTTCTTAACGGTGTTGCACGGCTCTTGCCTGCCTCAAAAGTACGGCTCGTCCTCATCGGGAGGGAAATCATCGTCATCGTCGTGGTAACCCATCAATTCGTCTTGCGTTGGACGGGATGGCTGAGAGGGGGTGGTCGTTGGCGGTTCGGGCGCCGGCTCAGCAGGTCGTTCCTTGCCGGCTTGAGGCGGGGACGGCGCCATGCCAACTCGTTTTCCTTGGGCCATCAGAACCTCCTTGTCGATATCGGGTACAGGCAAGGCCGGTGAGAGGGCGGCGTTCTTCTCTTCTTCCGTTCCTTCCAACATGGCATCGAAGCGATATTGCATCAGTTTCTCCACGAGGCCTGCGTCCGTCTCCGTCTTCAGGAGGTCGTCGACCAGCGCACGAAGTTCGGCTTCATCCATCAACTTCGGCAGAAGGCTGACACAGGCACGTCGCACCCGTACATCGCTTGACCGAGCACCGGCGAGAATCAAATCACGTGCTCGGCCGTGGCCTCGGTTGAGCTTCTCAATCGTCTTGATGGCCGACAGTCGAACATCTGGGTCGGGGTCAGCGATGGCACGTTCTGCGAACATGGTACCCATGCGTACGTCTTGCTTGGCCAAACGAGGCAGTGATTTTGCGACCGTTTTTCGAACTTGAGCATCTGCGTCGTTGAGTCCCCATGACACCAAATCCCACACGGCCGAGGTCTTTCTTGAGACGATGGCGTTGATCATCTTGGCTGCACGCCGTCGAAGTTCCACCTCGGGCTCGAGCAGAAGCGTGTCAACATGGTCGGCCACAACATCGGGCCATGTTTTCGTCAACGCTTCCAATCCTTTCCAGGCCGTGGCTCTTCGTTGTTTGTCGGGATGGCGCAATTCGTTCTCCAGGGATGAGTGCACACCCGAGGGGAAGGTCGGTGCTGCCCGAGCGAGGGAGGCGCTGGCGGCTTTTTGCACGCTTGGGTCCTCGTCATCGAGGAGGACAGAAAGCCAGTCAAAGAGTTCGTTGGAGCGTCGGACCGCAAATTCCGGGAGTACCTCAAGGGCGGCGATGCGGATTTGCGGGTCTTCGTCCTCAAAGGCCGCCAAGAGCATTTTGTGAGCGGGCATGACCATGTTTTGAGGGACATGACTGAGTGCCCGAATTCCGTTCTTCCTCGTCATGGTCAGGGTTTTGTTTTTCCACCGAACATCTCGTTGAGCCAAGGTGCCTTCGGAAAGCGACATGATATCGGAAGGATGCAAAGCACACCACGGGCCTTGGGCAGGCTCGTATGAGGCGTCCGCAGTGAAGGTTTGGCCCGTTTGAATGGGCTTGCCAGTGCGCGGATCTCGGGCGATGTATTTCTTTGCCATGAGTGGTTCTTTTGCCGGCATACTTCCATCCATCATGAACTTATGCCGGTCAACGCTTCAAAAAGAATCGCGTGCAAACGATTTAGGAGGCCGATGCAAACCCCACCTCATGAGCGACGACACGTGGAGTGCAGAAGAAGCCATGAGCAAACTTGCAGAAGCCCTGAATGAGAAAGGTATGTCCGTTGATGACATGTTTGCAGCCTTTGACGCCGACAGCGACGGCACCATCAACGGACCCGAACTTCACCACGGCATTCGAGACATGGTTGGCGACATTCTGTCGCCGGCTCAAATTTCCGTCATCATCAAGTCCCTTGACGTGAATGAAGACCACCGAATCGGTTTGGATGAACTTCGCAAGGCCCTCTCCGAAGAAGAATGAAGTTGGACGTGTGCGCATGTCCTTCCGAGTCTGCATCGCCTGCTACGGCATCCGTGTCTATCCCTACATGGGCTTCATGGTCGGGCAGCAGTACGAATGCCAGGACTGTGGCGAACGCATGGTGATTCCGCTCGAGTTCGATAACGAGGCAGACTACAGGGCCTTCAGAGACGAAATGCTCGCCGATGGCGATAGCTCCGAAGAGTGAGTCATTCCTCCCGCTGGGGTGAGCGTGCGCCAAAGGTCAAAAGCCACCGTATCAACGGCATGGCATGGCCAACATGGACATCGCCAACCCCAGCGAAGAACACGTGATGCTTCGTGAAATGGTGCGAGAATGGACGCAAGAATACGTTGAACCCCAAGCCTTGGAATACGACCGTGAGGAGAAATTCAACCTCGAACTCTTGCGCAGCATGGGCGAACTTGGCCTCCTAGGCATCAGTGCACCCGAAGAATATGGGGGGGCAGGATTGGACGCTGTGGCGTGTACGCTTGTGCACGAGGAATTGTCCGCCTCCGACCCAGGGTTTGCACTTGCTTACTTGGCGCACTCCATGCTCTTTGTCAACAACCTCGCCTACAACGGTAATGAGGAGCAAAAGGCCCGAATTTTGCCCAAAGTCTGCTCTGGGGAATGGATTGGTGCCATGGCCATGTCGGAACCCGATGCCGGTACGGACGTCCTTGGCCTCTCCACGTCTGCCGTGCAACGGGATGACGGCTCGTGGGTGCTCAACGGTCGAAAAATGTGGATCACCAACGGCTGCATTGACGAGGAAGGCACCCCTGCTGATGTCGTTTGGGTCTATGCACGAACAGGTGAGGATGAACGTGGCCGTGTCCAGATGTCCACCTTCCTTGTCGAAGCCGGCATGCCCGGCTACAGCGTGGGTCAGAAAATCTACGACAAGACCGGTATGCGCGCCTCCAACACCGCCGAATTGGTGTTTGACGACTGCATTGTCCCCGCAGAAAACCTCGTGGGTGGCGTGGGTGAATCCCTTCTCCACATGATGGGCAACCTCGAACTTGAACGCTTGACCTTGGCCGGCATGGCCCTTGGTATTGGACGCCGAGCACTTGAGGAAATGAACCGCTACGCCACCGACCGAACCGCTTTCGGTTCAGCCATTCGTGACTTTGGTCAAATCCAACGCTACATCGGTGAGAGTTGGGCCAAGTACCGAGCCATGCGTGCTTACATCTACGACACGGCCAACAACCTGACCATTGGAACGGCTGGCCAGCGACTTGATTCCGACGGTGTCAAACTCTTTGCCACCACGGCGGCCAAGGAGATCGCCGACGCCGCCATGCAGGTGATGGGTGGCTACGGCTATGTCGGAGAATACCACGTTGAGCGCTTGTGGCGCGACGCCAAGTTGCTTGAAATCGGCGGCGGCACCCTTGAGTCTCACCAGAAGAACATCACTCGAGACTTGTTCAAAGACGGTGAAGCCATCAATCGATAAGCTCGATTTCCTCGTTTGGCGTCAACACCTTCCTCGTGTTTCGCCAAGCGCTTGCCACCAGGCTCGATGAGAACAACACGGCCACAGCGATGGCTGTGCCCCATGTCCAAACGCTTGACATCGTGGAGATGGTGTTGTCTGAGAGCAGGAGTGCCATTACGGTCGTGATTCCAACCGCGAGGCCTGTTTGAATGAGCATTGGAGTGGAAACGCGGAGGAACGGTGCAGCCTTTCCGATTTGGTGAATGACAAACATGACCCAAGAGCCAGCACCAACGCCCCACACAGGTATTTCTGCAGGATAACTTGAGAACAACATCACTTCATTTGAGGCCAAATATCGGTCAATACCCGTGAGTAAAACCACCCACACCATTGAAGCCCCGAGGAGGCTAAGGGCGGAGGTCATTCCTTGGGATGTGGTTGCAGGTGAGTCTTCCGAAGCCTCCTGAGATGCCTCGGCCAACTTGGATTTCTCCTCGATGGCAAGCGCACGGTAAGTTTGCTCAAGTTGGTCAACACGTTCTGAGAGTGCGTGCATGTGGTCCACCAAGTCCACGAGAATATCGTGCTCCTCTGCCATCAACGCCATGCGTTCCTCTTCAAATTCAGGCAAGGTAATCATGGCAGGAGCCAGTTCAATGTGTCCGTCTTGTTTGAGTTCCGCTCGAGTTTCCTCAATTTTTTGCGTCAATTTTTCCTCTTTCTTTTCCCTTCGGGATTCTTTCGCTTCGGAAACGGCTTGTGATGTTTTGGCAGCTGCACCTTTTCCAGCATCTGCTACTTTGGACATCGCCTCTTTGGTGGCGCTGGCGGCCTGCTTTGACAATTCGGCAATTTTGTTGCCGGTTGAACCAAGTCGTTCAGCGAGCGTCTTGGCGGGCTTGCTTGGCGAGTAGGGATTCTCGGCCATGCCAAAACCAGCATGTGACTTCATGTCAAACCTTCGCTGTTCAGTATTCTACGGGAACTGGGTCCAAGATGCGCCATAGGTACCATGCCGCAGCAGTCCTGTAGGGTCGCCAGCGCTCGGCGATTTCACCTACCTGTTCCTTTGTTTCAGCCTCTGGCACGAGCCGCTGGGTTCCTCGAATCAAGCCAATATCGCCCAAACTGAACACGTCAGGGCGCAGGAAGTGGAACATCAGCAGCATCTCTGCCGTCCAAGGTCCAATGCCCCTAAATTTCACCAGATGCTTCATGATGCCCTCATCGGACATCTCCTCCCAAGGCTGGTCGAGAAGATCTGTGGCGTTTTCTGCAAGGCCGTAGATGTAACTCGCTTTGGGCCGGGTGACGCCGCACGCAGCGATGCTCGGTTGGTCGGTGGCCAAAACTGCATCGGGCGTCACCTCGCCGAGGTGCTCCACCAGTCTGCCCCAGATGGCGTCGGCTGCGAGCACAGAGATTTGTTGGCCGACGATGGAGCGGACCAGCGTCTGAAACAGGTCATCCCGACTCGTCATGCCATCGGGACCAAATTGCTCCACCACAGGGCCCAATAATGCGTCCTTGAGCAGGAAGGCGTGCGCCTCGTCCCACCAGGTTGGTGCTCGAGTGCTCATGGCGCTGGTTGAGGAGGTGAGGTTTTGAACTCGCGCTTCAAGCCGTCACCATGCGCGAGGACCTCATGGCCTATCTTGGTTTGA
>CALGEM010000247.1 GCA_937881505.1 uncultured euryarchaeote | reverse complement strand
GTTGCGAGCAACCGTGGCTTTTCCGGGATGGGCGGGGTCGCCCGGCCCGTTGCTGCAGAACAGGGCGTCGATGGCGTAGTCCGTTCGCAGACGGTCATAGTCCATATCGGGCGGGCACCAAACCACATCGAAGACCATGCAGAGATGTCGCAGAATGTTGTGCTTCACACCGCAATCGAGCACGCCGAGGCGAGGCTTTCGTCCTCCAAGTTCATCGGTTGAACCGGGGTTCAACTCAAGCGGCTCATCGATGGAGACTTCGTCCACCAAATCCTCCAGCTCAGGGGAGGTCAGCGTTTCCAATTGAGCTTTCATCTCATCCTCCCGCTCAACCGGGCCAAACACGCAAAGGACGGTTCCCAGTTCACGAACCCGCTTAGTAATGGCCCGCGTGTCGATGTTGTGAATGCCGGGTACGCCGTGAAGTCGCAGGAATTCATCGACGGTGCCAATGGAATGGCGATGGTCGGGTTGGTGCATGGCGTGGCGCACAACAACACCCTTTGGCCATACCTTTCCGGATTCCGAGGCACCGGCATGAACGCCGTAGTTTCCGATCAGAGGGTAGGTGAACGTCAGCACCTGTCCGGCGAAGGAGGGGTCGGTCAAAGATTCCTGATAGCCCATCATGCCGGTGGTGAAGACAAGTTCGCCTGAACCGATGGTGTTCGCCCCAAACAACTCCCCGGGATAGCGTCCTCCATCCGCCGTCAAGAGGACGCCTGCACCGGATGCACCCTCGGGAAGAGCAGCGCCACTGGCAAGGCCGTCTGCGGCATCTGGGATTTCCAGTGGAGAGGGGTTGTACAGGCGATGGGTCGCCGGTAGAGAGCGCGTATTCGCGATGCCGCCCCCCAACATTGGATTTTGTCGGAAAAGGCCCCCCATAATGCTTGGGTGCGCAAATTGATGAAATCAGGAAGGAAATTCGGCAAGAAAAAAGCGATGATATGTATCGCTATCCGTCAAGTAAGAAAATGTTAACTTTCCTTCTCTCGGTCGTGGTCAATGACCGACTTACCACGAGCGGAAGGCTCGATGACAAGGCGTGCATCCGGGAAGTGTCGTTCGGTCCCTCCTTGCCCGTACCAACCCTCCATGAAGAGCGCCAGCGCCGCCACTTCGGAGTGCGGTTGATTGCCAACGGCCACGTTGTATTGAGCATACTCGAAAACATCACTGGGGACCTTTGCGCCCCCAACGATGACCACCACAGGCCGATCGCGTCGTATACGAGGGATCACTTCTCGGTAGGGCTCACCGTACATGGTCAAGTGAACGGCCACACCAGGTTCACCATCACCGGCATCGTGTTGTGTGAATCGGCGAAGCCAACCCATAGCACCCTCGACATGCTCGCAGGTCATCGCTCCCCCAAAGCGGTCGTTCACCGAAGCGATGTTCTCGAACAGTTCCTTGTCTTCGTCGCCTGCGAGCAAGAAATTCGTGGCGCCCAGTGCTCGAGAAACCAAGGCAAGATGGGTGGTGATCCGAGGGTCCCGCCCTTTGCGGTAACCAAGCCTCAACACGTTGAACGGGGTGGGGCTCATGCAACGACGACCTGCCTCGTCTTCAAGAGGGTAGCGTTCAATCTTGAGCGCTGGTTTGACCGCCTTTTGGAGCAGCCGTACGCTCGTTTCGGTCTGAGAAATCATAGTCATTGGCGTCCATGAAGCGGATGAGCCACTTGAGCAGCAGGGCGTTGACAATCAAATTTGAGCCGTAGGTGGTTCCGCCCCAGAGAATGCCCAAGCGAATGCTTCGCCACACGCCAACTTGCATGTCAAAGTCTGCATCAGCGATGAAGAGCGCTGTAACCAGCGGTTCTGCAACATAAAGGCCGGCCAAAATCAGCATACCGCCCGCGGCCGTAGAGGGCAAAATTTTGCCCATGTCCCTGCTGAATTCCGTGAGGAGAGCGGAAAACAACGAGAGCACCATGACGGCGAGGGCAGCCTGTTCAAAATTCAGAGAAAAGAACACGGAAACGCCGTTGGCCAAGTCGTCGTTCGTTCCACCGATGAATAACCACCAAACGACGACCATGAGGGTGATCAACATGCCTCCATTCTTGGAATCCTTGGCCGCCATATCGTAGACGTGTTGCGGATTTCGTGGATTCAATCGCCTCAAGATTCGCTCCGCAAACTCCCAATCAGGTGGCAACTCATTGGTGGCTTGAGCGACTTGGCCCTCGGGAAGAGCCTCACCTTCCAGCAAGAACACCTCCTCGGACATGCACACCCGTTCCTCGTAACAACTTATCAAACCTGCCGAACTGGACGGGCCAATGACCTCGGACTTCGGACGCACTGCGGAACGCCGAGGACAAATTGCCGCGGCGCTGAAGTTTGATGGCGCACCACGAATCATGGGCATCGTGAACGCCACAGATGATTCCTTCTTCGAAGGCAGCCGTACATCGGGCATGGCTGCCGTTGAAAGCGGATTGGCCATGTGGGACGCTGGTGCAACCTGGGTCGATGTGGGAGGAGAATCCACACGCCCTGGGGCCGAGCCTGTGGGTATTGAGGCCGAAAAACAACGGGTTCTACCGGTGGTTGAGGGGCTGCGTGCTGCTCGTCCCGACGGCCTCATCTCGATTGACACACGCCATGCAGAGGTGGCCCGAGCGGCCTTGGAGGCTGGCGCAGACATGGTCAACGATGTCTCGGGATTGCGAACGCCTGCCATGGTGGACCTCGTCCTCAGCACGGGGTGTGCCGTGTGCATCATGCACATGCAAGGAGAGCCCGGCTCCATGCAAGTTAACCCGACCTACGACGACGTGGTCGGTGAGATCGGTGAAATGCTTGAATCCGTTAAGCAAAACCTCGTGCAGCGTGGCCATCCAGCTGAACTGATTTGTGTCGACCCCGGCATCGGTTTTGGAAAGACCCAAGACCACAACATCGCCCTTTTGCGTTCAGGCCGAGAACTCCTGTCCTCTGAAAGCTCCCTGCTTTGGGGCGTTTCAAGAAAAAGCGTGGTCGGGCATTTGACCGGCCAATCCAATCCCGCCGACCGACTCGCAGGCACCCTGGGACTCGCAGCGGTCGCCCATCGGATGCGCATTGACCTCGTCCGAGTTCATGATGTGAGAGAACATGCTGACGTCTTCGCTGCTCTCAGTTTGGATTCAGCCTAAGCCAAGGCCGCCCAGCAAAATCAGCGGCGCTGCCCAAGCACCCAGCATGGAGCCGAGATTGGTCAGCGCCGTAACCAGCAATACTTTTCCTGCCGGGTTGGACCAGAACGAGGAGAGGTCATCGAGTTTGAGGAATTGTTGCAAATCCTCAGCCGTGGGCTCGGCCAGTTTGAGTTGAACATAGCCCGCAAACCATCCGGCTGCAAGGGCAGGATTGAGTGAAGTGATGGGCGAAGCGAGCGCTGCCGTCAAGATGGCAAGCGGATGGCCCCGGGCGATGAGACAGGCCAGGGCGGCGAAGACGGCGTTGGCTGCGGTCCAAACGGTGAAGAACGTCAACCAGTCAATGTCCCGGCTGGTGGAGACCACAGCCGCCAACACGGCGATCATGATGAGCGGTAATGCCCACGGTAGGAAGCGTCTGACGATGGAAGGCGTAGGGAGTTCTTCAAGACGAGACGAATCTATAGAGTCGAGTGTATCGCTTAATTTTTCTGCGACACCGTTGAGATGACCCGCCCCCAGCACGGCAAGAATACGTTTCTCGCCGTCAAGTCCGTTCAATTTGGAAGCGATGTAGGCATCTCGCTCGTCGATGAGCACCTCACCTGCACCGGGCGAGAAACCCTTGAGCTCCTCCATCATGGAGGACAATAAATCGCTGTCCTGTAGCAATTCATTGACGTCAAGGTCTTCATCCTCATCTTCATCTTCCAATAAAGAGGTCAACAAACGCCACTTTTCTCTGAGTTTCATTCGCTTCCACGCACGACGCAAGGTGGTCTGGATGTCTCGGTCAACCAAGGCCACTTCACAGCCCACTTCGTTTGCGGCTTCAACCGCTGCGAGCAATTCAGCGCCGGGTTGCTGGCCCTCGTTGATGCCGAGTTTTCGTTGCTCAGCCGAGAGCATGGACTGCAGCAAGACCATCGGCGCCTTGCCTTCCTTCATCACTTTGAGCAGACCTTCTTTGTCCAACCGTCGGTCGCTCACCAAGGTATCATGGCGGCTTTGACACAACTCCACCGCCACGATATCGGGTTGGTACTCGGAGATTTGATGGCGCACCGCCTCCACCGAAGAGGTGGCAATGTGAGCCGTACCGAGTAAACGTAGGTTTTCTCGGACATCAATCACGGGTGCGGCCGACATGGAGGACCCTCATGCATTCGGCTCAAGACCGACAAAGATGAAGACACCCGTACAATCCAGGTCCTCACCATCGCCGCCGCCCGCGGGCGTAAGTCGCACCTTTTCCACCCCGTCGTCGCCAAGGACTTCAGACACTTGAGTTTTCCAACGGAAGGAAAACTTCGGATTTTCTGCGGCGCGGGTAACATAGGATTGGCGCGCGCGCAGCCCGTTGCCGCGGGTTACCAACACGATCTCGCTTGCATAACCCGCGAGATGCAAGGCTTCCTGCAATGCAGAATCGCCCCCGCCAACCACGACGACTTTCTGGCTGACGAAAAATCCTGCATCGCAATCCGCGCACTGGGAGACGCCGCGACCGAAAAACGCCTCCTCGCCGGGGACACCCAACTTTTTCAGTCGCGCGCCAGAGGCGAGGATGACATGTTTGG
>CALGEM010000246.1 GCA_937881505.1 uncultured euryarchaeote | reverse complement strand
CCAAGGCTCAATTCAAAACTTATTCTACCCCGACCCGCTTGAGGAAGTCCACACCATCCATTGGTTTGATGAGCGCCATCGTTTCATTGCGGTGGTGGAGCATACGTCCGACCCCGAAACGGGACAGGAATTTTATCCCGAGTCGTTGGGAGGTCTCTATCTGAAATCATCGGACGAAATCGCCATTCTTTACGACCCACCAAGCGAGGGCGCAATGACTCAGGGCAATCGAAGGGTGTGCTTGTGGGACCCTCACAGTCAGGAAGAATCGTTTGTTTTGTTGAACCTTGAGTGGTTTTCTTACTATGAAGAAGAGGAAGCAAGGGCTAGGGCGCGATATTATAGTCGGAAACTTGGTCTCAAATTCAACCTTGAGGCGAATGACATGGCTGAGATGAACATGGACGTCATCAACCCCGAAGGCAGATTGATGTTCATTCGCCGGTGATCACTTCGTTGCGGTGAACGCCGAGCGTCAATTGTCTGCACGAGGGTCTTTCGGCCCCTCTGTGCGCTGAATCTCCACGCCGTGGTTCTCGAGGTAGCCTACGCCGTTCTCGCCCATGAAGCCTCCATCAACGATGACGACGCGCTCAATGCCGGCGTGATGAATCAGTTTTGCACACATCATGCAGGGCTCACCGGTGACGATGAGCCAGGCGTTGTTGGTGGGGACGCCGTTGGCGGCAGCGTTGCAAATGAGGTTCATCTCAGCGTGATGGCAGCCGATTTCCACCCGAGTCCCCGACTCGATGTTCATGGTGTCGCGAAGGCATTCTTCCCCTCCGCACAAGCGTCCTCCGCCCCGAGGTCCACCGTTGTAACCGTCCATCAGTACCACGTTTCGCTGAGGGTCAACCAACAGGGCACCAAAGGTGCGGCGCGGGCAGTTGGAAGCCTCGGCCAAGGCCAAGCACTGCTGGATTCGGATCTTCAGATGCTTGTCCTTCATGCGCTCACCGTGTTCCATGAAGCGGCCTTGGTGTTTCATTCCTTCGCCACGATGGCCAGCCCCTCGTCGGTGTCGGCCCCGAGGGCGGCGAGAACGTTGCCTTGCAGGTAGAGTGAACCGATGGAAAGGACCGTTTTGGCTCCGTGGTCCTGCGTTTCCAACCACTCCACCGCCTTCTCGGGCAACGCAAAGGACGCCGTGGCTTTCACACCTGCCCCGAGAAGGGTGGTTTCGATGTCCTTGCATGGCACGCCGGGGTAGCGACCAAACTGCGGCTCGGTGAGCACGACCGCCACCGGGGGACGGGCTTTGCAGAGGTCAACAAGCGGAGCGAGCATGGCTTTCATGTCCCTCTGAGGGGTGCTTCCCAAGAGCAGCGCCCACGGTTCCTGCCATCGTGGCTGTGCTTGCAGTTGAGCGCAGGATGCTTCCATGCCACTGGGGTTGTGGGCGCCTTCGAGCAGGTAGGTCAACCCGTTTCGGGAAGGGCTCGGCACATCGTGCATGCGCCCGGGCCAGCGTAATGCGCGGATTGAGGGAAACATTGTTGTCTCCGCGCATGACAAATGCGACCATGTAGCGCTGGCCAAGGCCTTCGCCTCCTCAAAATACGAGACTCCTGCCTCAATCTCCACCCACTGCAAGCGAGCGGGCCCGGCTGCCTCGTCAATGGCTTCAAGTCCAGCGTTTTGGGCGACCTCTTCAATCCGCTTTCGGGCCGCAGCCTCACTCACATCCCGAACAAGCAGCGGTCGACCCGGTCGGGCAATGGCCGCTTTCTCGCCAGCGATGGCCTCCAAAGTCTCACCGAGGATTTCGGTATGTTCCAGGCTCAAGGCCGTGACCAACGCCACGTCGGCCGAGGCGACCCGCGTGGCGTCCAAACGCCCGCCGAGACCCGTTTCGAGCAACAGTGCCTGAACTGGTTCAAGGTCAGCGATGACCATCGCCACGAGGAAGGTCGTTTCGAAGAACGTGAGCTCTATGCCCGTGCGTTCAACCATTTCATGCACCTTGCTCAGGCCTTCATCAAAGCGAGCAGAAGAGACGGGTCGGCCGTTGAGCCGGATGCGCTCTTCAACGCGGATGAGGTGGGGTGAGGTGAAGGCAACATGGTCAATGGATGCGGCCGATAACGCAGCACTCAACGTGGCGATGGTCGTACCTTTGCCGTTGCTTCCTGCGACGTGAACCGTCTCGAAATCAGGCGGCGAGAGGTTGAGTTCCCGAAGCGCGTTTTGGGTGTTGGAAAGGCCAAGCGCCATACCTCGTTTTTTGGTGGATTCAAGCCAAGCCCGCCATGCGTTGGGCGCCACCATGCTCGGTCCTGCTGACGGTTCGTCATAGGCTCTTTCATCTCGGCTTCACCCTGCGCAACATCGCGAGGCTGATATGGAAGAGAGGATTGGCACGACCATGAGCGATGCGGCAACGCCCGAAGACGGGCGTCAAGTTTCTCAGCGCTTTTCAGCCGTGGAGGATGAACTCCGCGAGGGCGACGGCTTGGGCTCGTTGATGGCTGAGCAGTGGCGAGGGATGGCCGGTATGGCTGGCATGTTCGTTGCCACCATCGCGCTTGCCATGTACATTCGACCCTACTACGATGTGGGTGAACTGTACGCTTTTGGAGCATCCGGAGCCACCCAAGCACGCTATGTTGGAGTGCAACTCACTGCGATTTTTGTTTTCACAGCGCTCATCATTTACTTGGCTCGCAAAGGAATGGACTTCATCATCAAATACGGCATGTACGCCGTGCTGACGTTGGCTTTGGTGTACACCTTGGTCCCGTTGACCCATATGTTGGTTCTTGACTTTGATACAACGCCGTTTGAGATAGAGTCCGAGCAGTCACTGACAGGCGACGTGTTGGGTATGTGGGGTGAAGACGGCTTCATCATGGCCAACGTGAGCGAAGGTATCACGAACACCACCGTTGATATCACGGCCTGGGACGCTTCCAACGATTATGCCGGCCCGGTATGGACCATGACTCACGACCATCAGATTTACGATGTCGATTCCGCCACCAGCATGACCGTTTCCCAAGACCGTCTGACCTTTGCCACCGGCGCATATGCTTGGTCGGTTGATTCGGCTACCGGTGAACTTGTGGAGAGTTATGCATGCCATGAATGGGAAAACGGTGAACCGGTTCCCCTCGACAACATGTTTGGGGGCTGCGCCATCGCAGTTTCAACCGGTGAAGCGATGTACCTTGCCAATCCCTTTGACGAATTGCTCCGCTTCCAGACCTTTGCCTCCAATCCGGGTGTTTTGGCCCCTGAAGGACGTTGGCGTATTCCCGGCTTCGCAACCGATGATGGCGTCGTTTCAAGCCAACTTCTTGACGACGACCAGTGGCTCCTCGTGACGGAAGCCCAAGCGGCGTCCATCCTGCTCGAGGAGACCTCGCCTTCACTAGGACTGGGCTTGGGCGGGATGGTGAATGCGACCTACCTCATGGCGCATGCACCGGACGAAGGCGCTCACTTTACCTCAGTTGACGTTGGCTGGTCGCCCTTCATGAATCAGACCATCGACGAAGCAAAGGCCCAGCCCGAAACGCGCCATCAACGCCTTCTCTTGTTCGGTGAATCCAACGGCACCATCACGGGCATGGAGTGGAACGGTTCAATGGCTGCAGATGAGGCCTACACGTCTCAAGACCGTATGAATTTGAACGGGCTGGTCAGCAGCGTCTCCTCGGTTCGCATCACGGACCGAGACGCATCGGGCTACAGCGACATGCTCGTCGCAGGTGATGGCGAGGCTCACTGGCTCTACACCACGGCTTTGGTCAACCGCGTCAGCATCCCCGTTGACGAAAATGCAAGCCATGTCTTCTTTGCCGTTGAGAATGGGACTTCGGACCTCATCGTCCTCACCCTTGGACAAGACGGCTCCTCAACGACGCTTGAGAGCGGCGAACTTACCGAAGACATGCTCCCATTGTACGGACTCCAACTGCTGCTTGGTCCAACGATTGCAGGATTGGTTCTGACTGTGCTGCTGGCGGCTTTGCTCTTTGTCCATAGCGAGTGGTACGTTGTGAACACCACGGGCTTGGTGATTGGAGCGGGGGTCACGGTCATGCTGGGAGTTACGTTCGTGCCGCCTCTAGCTATCATGTTCATGGTGTTGGCCGCCATCTACGATTTCTGGGCCGTTTACAAGTCAAAACACATGCTTGACTTAGCCGATACCATGGTTGGCCTCCGCCTTCCCATTCTCCTCGTGGCCCCCCAAGACAGCGATTATTCCCTCATCGAAGAGACCGAGCGTGCCAAGCGACCAGCGCCTTCTCCAGCGCCCTCACCACCGCCCGAGGGAGCAAAGGTCAAGCGGAGGAAGAAGAACAGCGAAGCCATGTTCATGGGTTTGGGCGACATCATTTTCCCCGGTATGCTCGTGCTTTCCGCCATGCAGTGGCTCGACCCCTCGGTGGCGTTTGAAGTCGCCATGTTCACCCTCGCCGGTGCGTTGCTGGGCTACCTCGCCCTGATGACCTACGTCGCACGGGGCAAGGCGCAAGCTGGCCTTCCATTGCTCAACGGCGGTGCCATTCTCGGCTACCTCATCGGTGGCATGTTGCTCATCGGTGGCGATATTTTCAGTTTCAACATCTCGTGGTGATTTCAATGCTTGACATGTCCATGTTCAGAGAACACGCCGATGTGGTTCGCGCCGACCACACCAAACGCGGCTTGCCCCACGACAACATCGAGAAGGTGATTGAACTCGACCAAGCATGGCGCAATTTGCTCCACGAAACCGACCAGTTGCGCCGAGCGAAAAACGAGGCTGCACGAGGCATCGGCGCCGCCAAGAAAGCCGGTGATAACGAGGCCGCAGAAGCCATTTTGGCGGAAGTGGCCGACCTCGGACAAAAGATTGCGGAGATGGAGGCCAAGACCAACGAAGCCATGGAGGTTCGAGACCGATTGCGTATGTCCATTCCGAACATCCTCCACACAGACGTGCCCGTGGGCGAAGACGAATCGGGCAACACCGTCCACGCCGTTCACGGAACAAAACCCGAATTTTCCTTTGAACCGCGCACGCACAACGAACTCATCGAGATGAACAAGTGGGTCGACCTCAAGCGCGCGGCCAAAATCACCGGAAGTCGATTCTACTTCCTCAAAGGCGACCTCGCTCGCCTTGAGTTCGCTCTCCAGCAGTATGCGGTGGATTTCCTGCGACAGCGCGACTACACCTTTGTCCAGCCGCCGGTGATGATGAATCGCCAGGCCTACGAAGGCGTGACCGATTTGGGCGACTTTGAGACCGTCATGTACGGCATTGAGCCCGACAAGTACTACATGATCGCCACCTCTGAGCACCCGCTCACTGCAATGTACATGGACGAGACCATCCCAGAAGACCAGATGCCTATGCGCATGGTCGGTGTCTCCCAGTGTTTCCGCCGAGAGGTGGGCAGTCACGGCCAGAGCGACCTCGGCATTTGGCGTGTGCACCAGTTCACCAAGATTGAACAGATCATCATCGCCAAGCCCGAAGACTCATGGGCGCTGCACGAAGAACTGCTGCAGAACTGCACGGATTTGTGGAACAGCCTCGGCATTCACTACGAAGTGGTCAATATCTGCACCGGCGATATGGGCACGGTGGCGGCCAAAAAATACGACCTGGAAGCCTGGATTCCCGGCGCAAACCAGTACAAAGAAATCGTCTCTTGCTCCAACTGCACCGACTATCAGGCTAACCGTTTGAGCATCAGATACGGTCAGCCCGGCCACCCCAACCAACCCATTGTCCACACCCTCAACTCCACCGCCGTCGCCACCTCCCGAGCCTTGGTCGCCATCATGGAGCAGTACCAACTCGAGGACGGAAGGGTCGCCATTCCCGAAGCACTTCAGCCCTTCATGGGTGGTCAAAGCGTTCTTGAGCCGTGCAATTGGGGCTGAATTCAGTTCGGCTTGATGCTCACTTCAGGCCCTCACAGCCGCTTGCGGGTCAATCTCGCAGCTGTTTCGGTTGAGCAATCCGTTGAACGGGCAATAGCCGAAGGCCGAGGTTAAAACGCCCCACATGCCAACGATGAGGAACACGATTTCGATATGAACCGTGGCGAGGAAATCGAAGATAACAACGCCCGAGCCGAACACGGCACGAGCGACGCGCTCCCGTCCTCCGACGTTCTTCATGAGTGAAAATCTGGAATTTGAGCATTTAAGGCATTGTTTAGCCTGTGGCCTTGATGCTCATGCTTGCTCACGAGGCGTTCTAATTGGTGGTGAGGTGAGCAGGGGGTAGCGAGTGATTTGACCCACTGCAAACCCTTTGATTTACTAATTCCTGAGCAATGGGTAGTTGGGTAGACCCTTCGCAACCAAGCCTAATCAT
>CALGEM010000245.1 GCA_937881505.1 uncultured euryarchaeote | reverse complement strand
GAACCATTGGATGCCGCCGATGCGGACGCAAGCGAGGCATGATTCGCCGCCACGGGCTGCGATTGTGCCGACAATGCTTCCGCGATGTCGCACCGGAAATCGGTTTCAAGAAAATGAATTGAGGAGGGAGAAAGTATGCAATTTGATCCATTGAATGACGCTCTTGTCAAAATCTACAACGCCGAGCAAGCTGGAAAGTTCAACGTTGAGTTGACGCCAGCATCAAAACTTCTCGGCAACGTGCTGAACATCATGCAGAACTCAGGCTATGTTGGCGACATCGAACGTGTCGAAAACGGCCGTGGCGACGCTTTCGTCGTGGAACTGCGTGGAACGATCAACCGCTGCGGTACGGTGAAACCTCGCCACAGCGTTCGTCGCCAAGAATACGAGAAGTGGGAGACCCGATATCTCCCCGCCCGAGACTTCGGTCTTCTCATCTTGACGACCAACTCCGGCGTGATGCATCACAACGATGCGAAGGACGCTCGAATTGGCGGCAAACTGCTGGCCTACGTGTATTGAGGTGAAGAAACATGGTAAAACTCGACAGAATCGAACACACCGTAACCATCCCTGAGGGCGTTACTGCCAACATCAGCGAAGATGGCGTCGTGACCATTACCGGCCCCAAGGGCACGCTCACCCGTGCTTTCGAAAGCGATGTGGTCCAACTCTTCCAAGACGGCTCTGGACTCATCGTTCGTGTGGACCTCCCTCGACGAAAGCAACGAGCTCTCGCAGGGACCTGGAACGCCCACCTCAACAACATGGTGAAGGGCGTTACCGACGGCTTCACCTACAACCTCAAGGCCTTCTATTCTCACTTCCCAATGACGTTGGCCGTGAACGGCAACACCTTCCAAGTGAACAACTACTTTGGTGAGCGAGTTCCTCGAACGGCTCACATTCTTGACAACGTTGACGTCAAGGTGTCCAACAAAGTTGAAGTCACCGTTTCCGGCATTGACAAAGAAGCAGTTGGTCAAACTGCAGCGAACATTGAGCGCTGTACGACCGTGAAGAACCGAGACCGCCGTGTCTTCCAGGATGGTATCTACCTGTTGAACAAGGAGTGATTGAGATGGCAGAAGATTACGAATCAATGACCGTTGCACAGCTCAAGGAAGCCCTCAAGGAAATGGGCCTCCCTGTGTCTGGTAAGAAATCCGACCTCTTGGCCCGTCTGCAGGAAGCAGCCGGTCAAGCCGATGATGTCGTCGAAGAGGAGGCGCCCGTTGAGGAAGCCGCCGATGACGATGGATGGGACGACGAAGACTGGGACGATGAGGGCGAAGACGTCTACATGGTCAAGCAGAAGCCTGTTCTTGACGAGGAGATGAAGGCTGCCTTGGCACTCCGTGCTGCTCAGAAGAAGAAGACGCCCTCGTTCCGCCGAACCGAATGGTTCCGCTACAAGCGACTTTCTCGCTCTGGATGGCGTGCTCCTCACGGCATGGACAACAAGCAGCGTCGCAACTACAAGTACCGAGGCTCCTTGGTCCGAATCGGACATGGCAAAGTCGCCGCTGCCCGTTTCCTTCACCCGTCTGGATTCCGAGAAGTGATGGTCCATAACACCGCTGACCTCGAAGCCATCGACCCCGAAACCGAAGCAGCCCGTGTGGGTGCTACGGTCGGCGGACGCAAGCGAGAGCACATTTACGCACGAGCCGATGAACTCGGTGTTCGTGTGTTGAACCGACGGAGGGATGTCTGATGCAGATCACCAATCAAAAGCGAATCGCAGCTCGTCTGCTAAAGTGCGGCGAAAACCGAGTCTGGATTAACCCGCTCTACGTTGACCAAGTCGCTTCTGCCGTCCAAACCGACGACATTCGCGAGTTCATCGACGAAGGCTGGATTCGTGCCAAGCCCGTCAAGGGAACCTCCCGTGTTCGTGCTCGAGCCCGTTTGGCTCAGAAGCGAAAGGGTCGCCGTAAGGGACAAGGAACCCGTGCCGGTACGGCCAACGCTCGCAACCCACGAAAGAACCGCTGGATGCGAACCATCCGCAGCCAACGCCGTGTGTTGAAGGAACTTCGAGAGGACAAGACCATCGAACCCTCGCAGTACCGCCGATACTACCTCAAGGCCAAGGGCGGTTCCTACCGTTCCATCGCCCACATGCGCTCTCAAATGACGCTTGAGGGTGTTGAATTCAAGGGAGGCGATGAGTGATGGCAGGCAACAATCGACGTTCGATTTTCCGCCGACGAAAGGCCGGTTTGACCGACTACCGTCGCCGTTTGAAGTTGCTCCGTGGGCAAATGCCTCGTGCCGTTGTCCGTGTTTCCAACACCCGCACCACCTGCCAACTCGTCACATGGGCTGCAGACGGTGACCTCGTGTCCGTGTCCGTCACCGGCTCCGACCTGGTGAAGAAGTACGGATGGCCGAGCAACCGCTCGCTCAAATCCGTCCCAGCGTCCTACCTCGTCGGTTTTGCCATGGGCAAAGCCGCCGTTGCCTCCGGCGCCAGCGAAGCCGTGCTCGACATCGGTTTGGCTGCCAGCACCCGAGGTGGCCGTGTTTACGCCGCCCTCAAGGGCATGAGCGACGCAGGTCTTGAGATTCCACACAGCGAAGACGTCTACCCTGATGAGGACCGCTTGAGCGGCGCCCACATCGACGACAGCGTCTCCGGAGACATTGAAACCACCAAGAACACCATTGAGGGGGCCTACTGATGACCGAAGAACACACGCCAACCATGGCACCAGGTTTGCTTCAAGCCTATGCACCTGAAGAAGCCGATGAGATGCCCGACCCTCGCCGCCGACGACGCAATCAAGACGACCCCATCGCAAATTTGCGAAAGTGGGAGCCACGAACCCGATTGGGTGCAGCTGTCATGGCGGGTAAGATCATCACCTACGAAGCCGCTTTGGCTTCCGGTCTTCCCATTCGTGAGGTTGAAATTGTGGACGCTTTGATTCCTGACCTCGAAGATGAAGTCATCGATGTCAACATGGTTCAGCGCATGACCGACAGCGGTCGACGTGTCCGCTTCAACGTCATGGCTTGCGTTGGCAACCGAGACGGCTATGTCGGACTCGGCATGGCCAAGGCCAAGGAAGTCGCTACCGCCATCCGCAAGGCCATCACCGCCGCCAAGTTGAACCTCATTTCGGTTCAGCGAGGCAACGGTTCGTGGGAATCTTCTCCCGGACCAGGCAACACCGTGCCGTTCAAGGTCAACGGACGAGCTGCCTCAACCCGTGTCACCCTCATGCCCGCTGCAAAGGGTAAGGGCTTGGTCATCGGCCAAACTGGCAAGAGCGTTCTGCAACTCGCTGGTATTGAGGACGTGCTTTCCCGAACCAAGGGACAAACCCGCACAACCATCAACTATGCCGCTGCAACCTTCAATGCGTTGAAGAACATCAACACGACCCGTGTCACCAACGCACAGCGTGAGAATCTCTACATCCACACTGGGAGGAAGAATGCATGACGTTCATTGTTGTACGAGCACGAAGCGATGTCAAGGTGGAGCGTTCCATCCGTGAAACCATGGGTTACATGAATTTGACCCGTGTCAACCACGCTGTCATCATCCCCGACAACCCACAATACCGTGGCATGCTCCAGAAGGCCAAGGACTACATCACGTGGGGCGAGGCTGACGCCGGTATGGTCGAGCGCATGCTCGCCGAGCGTGGACGCATGGTTGGCGACGCACCGTTGACCGACGCCATCGTGGCAGAGCACACCGATTACAAGAACATCAGCGACTTCGCCAAGGCCATCACGGCCGGTGAAGCCCAGGTGAAGGACATTCCAGAACTGAAGCGCGTCTTCCGTCTCCACCCCCCTCGAGGACCGAAGGGCTGGGGCGGCATCAAGCGCAGCTTCGTTGTTGGTGGAGCCCTCGGCTCCCGTGGCGATGCCATTGGCGACCTTGTCGACCGAATGATTTGAGGTGAAGAAGATGGGTACGAAAGCAAACAAACACCGTGGACGCAACCGCTACCACGGACGTGGAAAGAAAGCCGGCCGTGGCGCAGGAAAGCGTGGTGGCCGTGGAAACGCTGGTATGAACAAGCACCGCGTCATGACGCGCATCAAGTACATGCCCAAGCACTGGGGCATGCACGGTTTCAACCGCCACCCTTCGCTTCGCACGGTTTACGTGACGGCCAACGTCGGTCAACTCGAAGAGATGGCCAACGGCGCTGATACCGTGAACTTGACCGAGAAAGGCATCGACAAGTTGCTGGGCAGCGGTCAAATCCGCACCGCCCTGACCGTCATCGTTGACGAAGTCAGCGCTCGAGCCGCCGAAAAGGTCGCCGCCGCTGGTGGAGCCGTTGAATCCGGTGGAGACGACGACTGGGACGACGAATGGGAAGAAGAGTGAACTTCACAGGTGATTCACGATGAAGCACAAGCCAATTCCATGGGCCATCGCACTGACCGGTGTCCTGTATTACGCCCTCTTGATCTACTGGCAGTCCGACGAACTGTCCGGTACCGGTCAGGCACGGGACGCCGCCGTCTTCGGGTTGGTGTTTTCCGTGGTCTATCTGGGCTACTGTATGATTTGTTTCCAACGTGACCTTCCACCTGGACTCAAGGACATGCCCTTCGTTGGTCGCTACGGCAAACTGACAGGTTGGCTTGCCTTCCTTTCCATCGCCGTTTGGTACGTACGTCCCTCTGCTTGGGGTGGATACGACGAAGGCGTGGGCTTCTTCCTCGTGGGCATTATCTTGCTCGGCTTTGCTGCTGCTGCGATTTTGACGTGTTTCATGTGGAGCGGCGACCAAAGCAGCCGTCTCTACGCCCTCAGCCGCTTCGTGGATGTTTACCCGACCATCACCAAGCCTGAGCGACACGTTCGCTTCAACGAAAAGATGTGGACCACCACCTTTGTGCTCATCATCTACTTCGCCATGACCAACGTCATGTTGTTCGGTCTCTCTGGACAAGCCCTTGACCTGTTCAGTGGATTCCGTTCCATCATGGCAGGTGCCTCGGGTACCATCATGCACTTGGGTATCGGTCCAATCGTTACGGGTTCAATTATCATGCAGTTGTTTGCTGGTGCAAAGATCATCCGTCTGGACCTCAGCAACTCCGAAGACAAGGCCATGTACCAAGGTGTTCAGAAGCTTCTCGTCCTGATCATGATCCCTATCGAGTCCATTCCGCAAACCTACGGTTTCCTCGACCCAAGCGAGTGGCTCATCGATGCCTACGGCCTCGGCTGGGCCAACTTCGTCATCGTGGCGCAACTCTTCGCCGGTTCTTACCTCGTGTTCTTGCTCGACGAACTGGTCAGCAAGTGGGGTATCGGGTCCGGTATTTCGCTCTTCATTGCAGCCGGTGTGGCCCAATCCACCTTCGTGGGTACGCTCTCACCGCTCGCCACCACCACCGGTGCACCTTACTCCATCCAGAACCCACCTTCGGGGACATTGCCGATGATTTTCTACATGTTCCGAGAATCAACCAATTACGAGATGATCCAAGCGAACGGTTTCGAAATCATGCTTCTCACCCACGTCAACCCCGTGGCGGCCTTGGTTTCGTCGATCATCGTGTTCTTGGTCGTGGCTTACGCTGAATCAAGCAAATTGGAATTGCCGCTGACCCACGGTAAGGTCCGTGGCCACCGTGGAAAGTACCCGATTCGTTTGGTCTACGCCTCGAACATCCCCGTTATTTTGATGGCCGCTTTGCTCGCCAACATCAACATGTTCACGCTCCTCTTCTGGAGCCATCCGACGCTGAGTCAAACACCGATTCTCGGTCAGAACGGTTGGATGTCGGCCTCGGCCTTCATCGGGACATACGAGCCGGGACAGACCACCGCTTCAGGTGGGTTTGCATGGTACGCCAGCATGGTGAACGGTGTGAACGATTGGCTGATTCCGCTGCTCAATCAGCAGGGTGACGTCTTTGGGCACTCACTGACGCAAATCATGGTCCACGTGGTCTTCTATGTGGCCTTGATGACAGTCGGTTCGATGGTCTTCGCGAAGTTCTGGATTGACACCACCAACATGGGTACCAAGGACGTTGCCAAGCAAATTGAGCGCACGGGCATGCAGATTCCTGGGTTCCGAAAGAACCCCAAGGTCCTGGAGAAGATCCTCGAAAACTACATCCCACCGGTCACCTACTTCTCCGGTGCGTTTGTCGGGCTGCTCGCTGCAGGTGCTGACCTGCTGGGTACGGTGGGTAACGCAACGGGTACCGGGCTGCTTCTTGCGGTCGGTATCATCTTGCGTACCTACGAGCAAATCCAGAAGGAACAGGCCATGGAAATGCACCCAATGATTCGCCAGTTCTTCGGTGCCGAGTAAACCCTCAAATAGAACACTGCAAAGGTTCTGTGTATGGTTCACGGCGACCCCATTCTATGGGTGAAAAACGACCGTGATTCCCATCGAGTGGTCTCCGACGAACAGGGGACGAGACTGGAGCCCACCGGTGGCCCTGCCGTTCGCATTGTCATGAGTCTGATTTTACTCGTGGCAGCCTCTATGTTCTTGGGCGCCAGCGCCTCCATCATCCAAAACCATACAGAAACCTCCAGCGTCATTGACGGCGAGGAGGCTTGTCGTTCGGACCAAGTTGAAGTCAAAATTGGAGATAATCCATTGTATTGCAAATGGATTGGATTCCCTGACTCCAGTGAACTGGTCAGTCTGGAAGTGAGCGAGGACCAACACATTCGCGAAGAAACGCGGTTTGAAGATGATGTTTGGGTGGAAACATACCGATGGGAGGACGTGGATGAGTCAATCGTTTACGGGTTTGTTGAGGATGACACCTACTTCTGCGTTCGATTCATTCCCGAATTCAGCCTTGAGGAGGATTGGAAGGTCGAAGACCTCTATGGCTCCTTCACCTATCCCGAGTGGTGCGACACAGAGGTTACCGATGAAGCGAGTCGAACTTACGAGGAGGGTGCTCACCCCTACGACGATGTTTGGATGTACCACGCTTCCGACATTGGCGAAATGACGACCTTCCTCCACATGCACAAAGTTGACGAGAACGCTTGGTCCTACCAGGAATTTGAATCAAGGGCTTCGGTCGCCGCAGACCTGGCTTACGATGCTTGGCACCAGCAAACTGAATTCCCGCTCGAGTTGGTGTGTTGCAGCCTTCCCATCGGCTTGATATTCTTATTCGCTGCTGACCGACGGCGCACGGTGTTCGTGATTGACCGCTCCAGTCAACGCGTCACTCGCAAGCGAGCAGGCTCCTTGCCTTCCTTCCCCACCACCTGGTCCGGCGTGGACTTCAACTCGGTCCAACTTCTTCGCAGTGTTCGCATCCAAGATCACAGGTCGGGCGGTGGAGACGAAGGGCCTGTACGTCACTGGACGACGCAACATCCCGGCGTGAACGTGATGTTGACCATGGAAGGCCATACCCAAACATTGTTTTTCTTTGAAGACGACAACGACCTAACGGTTCACGAAGAGGTTCTGAAAGACCTAATGGGAGCCATGGGCGTCGATTCTGACTCGTTGAATATTGTAGAGCTCGATCGTGGGACCTGGGACCGACCCACGCTTCATTACTTCACCGAGGTGAGGTCGTGGGACAGTGATGGCGATGCGAACCATATTCTCGCTTGGTACTACCGCCAAAAATCGGTTGATGTTGTCTTTGACCGAGGTGAGTCCGCCGATGAAGTCTACAGGCGCCCCATCTACGAGGGTGCGGGCCTGACAACGGTCGCTAACAGGGAGGACGCCGAGCGCTTGCTGGCCTATGTCATTGCCTTGAGAGACAAAGAACGAGAGGCGGAGAAAAACAAACCAGTCGATGCGTCAGAATCCGAGCGTGGTGTTGAAGGCGACGGTAAATCCACGACGAAACAAGCCGCGTCCTCTGAGGCTGCGAGTCCAGTCAACAAAGGTGGGCCGTGGGGCTACGGGCCTGTTGAGGATAAGACGCCGCCCGCCGTTTCAGAGGACGAAAAGAGCACGGGCGATGGTACCACACCTTCGTTTTGGTCCTTTGATGAAGCCGAAAAGCCCTGAAACTCCTGACTTTGGCTTGCAGTGCCTCATTTTTGTGCCGAAAGTCGGCGGTTATGTTCATATACAGGTTGTATGTGGCTTGGTTGCTTGCGTCGTCTGGGAACGGCGTTGGGGGCAGAGTCTTCGGACAATGACCGTCTCCATCCTCCCTGATGCAAAGCCGAAGCGAATGCGATCCCAAGCAGACCTTAGCGGGTTTTGGGGTCAGGTAGGTGATCGAGATTATGACGTATTTGTGCAAGAAGCTCAAGTGCATTATTCTCTCGCCAATCAATTTTAGGTCAGCAAATCAAATTCAATGCGACAGGTAGCCAAAGGATCGAAACAAGAGAAATCTGGTTGATCCTGCCAGAGGCGACCGCTTTGGGAGTTCGATTAAGCCATGCGAGTCGTGAGTCTTAGGGACTCGGCATACTGCTCAGTAACACGTGGATAACCTGCCCTATCGTCTGGAATAACCTCGGGAAACTGAGAATAAGGCCGGATAGTTCACAATGCCTGGAACGGTTTGTGAATCAAGGTAGGATGGGTCTGCGGCGTATCAGGTTGTAGGGGGTGTAAAGGACCCCCTAGCCTTCGACGCGTACGGGTGTTGGGAGACATAGCCCGGAGATGGATTCTGAGACACGAA
>CALGEM010000244.1 GCA_937881505.1 uncultured euryarchaeote | reverse complement strand
AGCACAGGTACTGAATTGTGGGCTCACGATACCTCCAACCACTCCACTTGGCAAGCGACAGACATCGCCTTAGGTTCAGGAAGCAGTGTGCCAGGATCATACTTGGAACTCCTCGTTGGCGATACCCTCTATTTCTCTGCCACTGATTTACAATCAGGACAAGAATTGTGGGCTCATGATACCTCCAACCACTCGACATGGCAAGCAGCTGATATCAGCAGCGGCGGTTCAGGAAGCACCCCTGGACAATACATGGGGCTCCTTGTTGGAGATACTATCTATTTCTCAGCCAATGATGGGAGCACTGGACATGAATTGTGGGCTCATGACACCTCCAACCACTCGACATGGAAAGCAGCTGAAATCAACGGTTGGATCACATGGACTGGCATGGGCTTGTCAGGTAATCCAGGGCAATACATGGCCGTTTCTGTTGGCGATACCCTCTATTTCTCAGCCCAAGATAATCCATCAGGACCAGAATTGTGGGCGCATGATACCTCGAATCATTCGACATGGCAGGTAGCAGATCTCAGAAGCGGCGCCGGCAGCGGCAGTTTCCCTGGACAATACATGGACACCCTCATCGGAGACACCCTCTATTTCTCAGCCAAGGATGGAAGCACGGGCTATGAATTGTGGGCGCATGACACTTCCAACCATTCCACGTGGCAAGTAGCTGATCTCAGAAGCGGTACTCATGGCAGTGATCCGGGAGCATACATGGAACTCCTCATCGGAGACACACTCTATTTCTCAGCAAATGTTGTAAGCACTGGACATGAATTGTGGGCGTATCGTCCATCCATCATCGATTACAACACGAACACGGGTGGAAATGTTACCTCATGGGCCATCAACGCAAGCCTGCCGAGCGGTGTCTCCTTTGGCACGGCCAACGGTACGATTTACGGAACACCGACCGAACTTTGGAATCAAACGTCCTACATGGTCTGGGCCAACAATAGTGGTGGCTCAAGTGTAGCCTACCTCAACATCACCGTGGTTGACGAAGTACCAACCCTCTCCTATTCACCAAGCACACTCGTGCTGACCAAGGGCGACCAGAGCAGTGATTTGCCTCTGAACGCTACGCTAACTGGTTCGGGAACGATCACCTCTTGGGCGATCAACGCAACCTTGCCTGCCGGCCTCAACTTCGGAACCAGCAACGGAACGATTTGGGGCATTCCAACCGTCCTCCAAACGACGGCCACGACTTACACGATTTGGGCGAACAACACAGGCGGCTCGTCCTCGTTCACCATCACGCTCACCATCAACGATGAGGCGGCTGGTCCGTTTGAATACAATCCTGAAAACAACACATGGACAAACAATTCCTATGTACATCTCGCTCCTGATTTCATCAATCATACAAGTGGAAATGGTTCAACATGGATGGTCGATAACATAACTCCTGGGGTGTCTGGAACTGGTCCGATAAATCCTATTCTTATCGGAAATGTCATGTTCTTCCAACTTGATGATGGAAGTACAGGTCAGGAACTGTGGGCATACAACATCTCCAATCAATCCACTTGGCAAGTCGTCGATCTTAACAGTGGATCAGGAGATAGTTCTCCTTCCGTTCTAGCTGTGATGGATTCCACGATTTATTTCAGCGCAAATGATGGAACAAGTGGAGCTGAATTATGGGCGCATGATGCTGTTAATCATTCAACGTGGATGGTTACAAACATCAACAGCAATTCGGGATTCGGCAGCAACCCATTACGGTTCGGACCAACCGATCAAGAAGCTCTTGTTGGTGACACCTTCTACTTCAGCGCGACTGATGGCAACGACGGTCGTGAACTCTGGGCGCATGACACCTCAAATCATTCCACCTGGCAAGTCTCAGACATTAACGCTGGATCTGGAAATTCAAATGCAGGAGTCGTCATGGGTATCGTGGTTGGCGATACGTTGTATTTCAGCGCTGATGGTGGAGGCGGGGGTATCGAGATGTGGGCCTATGACACATCCAACCTCTCGACATGGCAAGTTTCGGATATTCAAACCGGTTCAGGTAGCAGCGAGCCTGGAAGATACGCGTCATTGCTCCTTGGCGACACCATCTACTTTGATGCAAACGATGGTAATTCAGGCGTTGAATTCTGGGCTTATGATACATCCAACCAATCCACGTGGCAAGTTGCTGACATCAACAATGGTGGTGACAGCAGCAATGTCGGACAGTACATGGCAATTCTTGTTGGAGACAGTATTTACTTCTCTGCCAACGATGGAAATTATGGCCATGAAATCTGGGCATACAATACATTCAACACCACAATATGGAAAGTTTCCGAAATCAATCCTTCTGGAGACGCTGATCCAGGAGAACGTATGGGGCACCTTGTTGGAGACACGATTTACTTCGATGCGACGGATGGTTCCGTAGGAGAGGAACTATGGGCACACGATACGTCAAATCATTCCACTTGGCTCGTCGCTGATATCTTAGGTGTCCAACCTTCTCAAACGACCAATTATGGTAGTTTCCCCGGATCGCATTTCAGTGTTGTCTTTGATGACATCATTTACTTCAATGCCTGTAATGCTTGCTCTTCCACAGGCAATGAATTGTATGCTCACAATACTTCGAACCATACCACATGGCTCGATCAAGATATTGCGCCGGGCGGTACATCAGCAACACCGGGCAGTTCATTCTATGTTCTCGCTGGAAACACGCTCTACCTCAACGCTTACACTCTAGCGGATGGAAGAGAACTTTGGGCATATCAACCGAGCACGATCAACCTCCAAACCAATGTGGGTGGGGCGGTCACTACGTGGGCCATCAACGCCTCATTACCGAGTGGGCTATCTTTCGGAACCAACAACGGTACAATCTATGGTAGACCAACCGAACTGTGGATGCAAACATCCTACATGGTTTGGGCCAACAACAGTGGTGGCTCCACCGTGGCCTACCTCAACATCACCGTTGATGACATCCTGGCTAACATTACCTACAATCCATCGAGTGTCACCATCACTCGTGGTTACGATATGGCCAATATCTCCGCTAGCAATACAGGCGGAGATGTGGTGGTATGGGGTATTTCGCCATCACTACCATCCGGTCTGTTCTTCGATAATGGTACAATTTACGGCCGACCACTTGTCAACATGAGCGCCACAACCTACACCGTATTTGCCAACAACTCAGGTGGTTCTGTAAATACGACCTTGATACTCACCATCAACGAACCAACACCGAACATCGATTACAGTCCTGACAACTACACCATGACCAACGGTTCCTCCTACACCATCACGCCGACCTTACTCGGTCAAACGGGTAACATCTCATCCATTATGGGCGCCGGTACGGTTTCCGCCTCTGGCGCATGTGCTACAGTCTTCGGGCAGTTGTTGATTTACGGCTCGAACGAGTATCGACTTTGGGCATTCAACACAAGTCAACCTTCTTCATCGAACAATCCGTATCTACTGGCCACAAATGTGACTTGGATTGGATGTGGTTCAAGTGAAGATTCCATTTCATACAACGGTACGCTCTATTTCACAGCATCAACTAACAGCACCAGCAGGGAACTCTGGAAGACCGATGGGACGGCATCTGGAACAACCATGGTCAAGGACATCCGTTCCGGAATCGCCTCATCCGACCCAGACAGCTTCTTTGTGTTCAACAACACGGTTCACTTTGAGATCACACCTTGCACTAATTGTGGCATCGAGATATGGAAGACTGATGGCACCTCCAGCGGAACCGTGAAAGCCACAAACTCGGCTTGTTGGCACTACAACTGCAATTTCCACAGCGTCATCGAGTACAACGGATCCTTCTACGGGGGCGGTCATTGGAACAATAACGGACGAGAGGTGTTGATGTACAACAGTTCGGGTCTGAGCCTTCTTGTCGATCTCACGCCCGGCCAACGATTCAACATTCCAAGAATGACCAACCCAAGTAATTTCATCGTTCATGACGGCTGGCTCTGGTTCCTGACCAATGGCAATCCTTCTAGCGGAAATGGCAACTGTTTGTACCGAAGCAACGGAACGGCCGCTGGAACGACGCAGTTTGTCTGCGACACGAGCAACTACGGTCTTGAATTGTTCAACGATGAGCTGTACTTCAGCCGCTCTGCAAACGGCAAGGGGTACGAGTTGTGGAAGACGGACGGAACGACCTCGGGAACCGTCATGGTGAAGGACATTTACACAGGCACTAATTCTGCACTTACCTCTGCTGGTGTATTCACCTCAACAGAAGATTATCTTTACTTCTCTGCGAAGACTGGAACGGCCACTATCGACAATGAAGTTTGGCGAACTGATGGAACGACTGCAGGTACGCAATTGGTCAAAGCCGGATTGATTGTAACAGATGATGTCCTCATTGGAAACGTATTGTATTTGAGTGGCAGGCAGTACTTCAGCAATTCCGACAGCATCGCAGGTCTATGGAGTACCGATGGAACGACGAACGGCACGACCTTGTACACCAATTACGACGGGCGATTCCCAGAACCTGTTGTAGCAGATCTCCATAATCTCAATGGAAGTCTGTACTTCCGTTACTACAATGGGTCATCGTATTCCTACGGCCAGATGCACAACGCTGGAAATGCCATCATTGGTAACCCTTCCAGTTGGTCCATTTCCCCAGCGCTACCAGCAGGTCTCAACTTCGGGACCAACAACGGTACGATTTGGGGAACGCCGACAGCGTTGAGTAACACCACACAGTACAACATCACGGCGACAAACGCTAACGGAAGCTCAACCACGAGCATCAACATCACAATCAATGATCAATTACCAACGCTCTCGTATTCTCCATCGAGCATCACACTCACCAAGGGCCAATCCAGTACGGACTTGCCGCTGAATGCGACGGTAACGGGTTCGGGGACAATCACCTCCTGGGCCATCAGCCCAAGCCTGCCATCAGGCCTGAACTTCGGAACGAGCAACGGAACCATCTGGGGAACTCCGACTTCATTGATGACGTTCAAGACGTTCACGATTTGGGCGAATAACAGCGGCGGTTCATCCTCAGCCACGGTCAACATAACCATCAACGATGAAGTCCCTGACATCTCTTATTCACCGGACTGGTTTGAATTGACCAAGGGTACGGCCATGTCACCAACTGCGACACCAACCAATTCCGGTGGTGCGATTCCATCGGGCATTCTCGATTCCGTTGGCAATGTTGGAGAATATTCTTCCATGGCCATTGATTCCTATGGCTTCAAACACATTTCCTACTTTGATAATACCAATGATGATCTCAAGTATGCAACAGATAAGACCGGCTCTTGGGTTACCATTTCGGTTGACACAACAGGTAATGTCGGAGCTTACACTTCCATCGCCATCGATTCCAACGATGCTGTGCATATTTCCTACTATTCTTCTTCCGGTGACGATCTCAAGTATGCCACCTGTTCAAGCGGCTGTACAACCGCGAGCAATTGGAACAAGG
>CALGEM010000243.1 GCA_937881505.1 uncultured euryarchaeote | reverse complement strand
ACGCCATTCACCCGGTGGCGGGTCGAATGCCTGGGCACATGAACGTCTTGCTTGCTGAGGCCAATGTACCCTACGAGCAACTCATCGAGATGGACGAAATCAATCCAGAATTCCCTGAGTGCGATGTCGCCGTCATCATTGGAGCGAACGATACGTGCAACCCTGCTGCACGAACTGGTGAAGGCCCTCTTGCTGGCATGCCCATCATCGACGCTGACCAGGCCCGCACCGTGGTGATCATCAAGCGTTCACTCTCTGTTGGCTATGCTGGTGTTGACAACGACCTGTTCTACATGGACAAGACCATGATGCTCTTTGGAGACGGTAAGGCCATGATGACCGGTTTGAACAACGCCATCAAGGAGATTTGATGGCACCAAAAGCCTCCGGTTATGAAGCAACATTCAAAGAGCGGGGCCAAGTGGAAAAAACAGGTGAGTTCATGCGACGCAACTTCCGAAACATCACCCTCATGAGCATTCTCACGCTCATGCTCGTTGCACCGGTTCTTGGAAACCCCAACGGCCCACCTTGGGATAACGGCGGCAATCTCGTGATTGAGACAGGATGCACCTGCCACGGTGGCGGAGCACCCTCCACCGAAGTGGTGGTCTCGGTCTCTGGCGTTCCACGAGCCTACAATGTGAGCGAAACCTACGAATTCGTCATCACGTTGCAACACGCTTCCAACGACGGTGGTGGCTTCCTGTTTTGGGATGGTGATATTGGAACACTCATTGCAGGCGAAGGCAGTCAGACCGTAGCTGACAAGCCCGGGGCGCTCTCCCAATCCGAACCAGGCAACGACTGGGTCGTACAATGGACTGCTCCTTCTGAAGATGCAGGACCTGCAAACTTCCAACTCGTTGGCAATGCCGTCAACGGGAACGGAAACTTTGACGAAGGCGACAAGTGGAACATCCTGACCTTCACCATCAGTGCGCCCGGAGCAACTGAAATTGCCACTGACGAAGATGTCGCCCTTCGAACGATCAGCGTTGGCGATTATGACTCTCTGTTCGTAGCCGAGGAAGACCCTGAAGCCGTGGAAGCTGAACGCCAAGAGGGCATCGCCCACGAATTCTTCACCAACGGGAACCTGTACTACTGGACAACGCTTTCCCTCATCATCGTCGCAGCTGTCATCCAAGGTGAATTCTACGAACGCCGATTTGGTGGAGGCCCAACCCACCTCGACAAGAGTTTGGCCGTTCCGCAGGGCCTCCGACGTGGTGTACTTGCAGCCGGATTGGCCGTGTTGTTCGCTTATCTCGTGGACAGTGGCCAACCGTGGGGCTATGCTTTGGTCGCTGGTATGCTCACACTTTGGGCAATTTACGGCGTCTACAGAACCATCGTTCAAGCACGAGCTCCAAAGCAATACACTGACCTTGTTTGAGTGAAAGCGCATGTCCGTTCTTCTGGAACATGATAAACAACGTTCCGTCCAATCTCATTTGGATGAATTAACGTGGCGCACAACGCTCGTTTTTGCTTCCATCGCATTGCTCACCGTAGTATGGTCGTTCACTGTTGATGCATTTCTTGAGAAGGTCTTGAACACCCTCAAGCCGTGTGTTGGAGATTGTTTGAATGTCTACGACCCTGCCCAATGGAGTGCTGTCCGGTGGCTCACGTGTTTGCTCTTGGGTATCTTCTCTGCCATTCCGCTCATTCTCTTCCAAGTGCTGCAATTTTCCAAACCCGGCTTGTTACCCTCTGAGTACAGGGCGTTCAACAGGTGGTTGATTCTCACGACGCTTGTATTGATAGCAGGTACCTTCTTTCTGATTCAGGAGGGTTTGCCTCATCTCTACCAAATTGGTTTCGAGCAGCACCAACTGGCAGGATTAGCACCGCAATACAGTGCAGTGGACATGTTGCTGGTAGCGGCTTACTGCATCTGGGCGTTTTTGGTGGTCATTGCGACATGGAACGCTATCGCCATGATGGGAGCATTTGGGGTGTTGAATGCAGAGACTGCAGATTATTGGCGCCTCCGCCTCTACGGAGTAGGTAGCCTGCTGTTGATGTTGAGTATACCCGAACATGCAGCATCGATGCTCTTGCCACTGCTGGCCACGTATTGGACAAGCAGCGAACTCATTGGACATCGTTGGTTCACCAAAACCCTCGCTGTCCATGGTGTCGCCTCCGTTCGTTTGGATTCAGAAGGACGCCGCCGAAGAGTGGCTATGGCCGACTGTTCATGTGAAGGTGCGAATACACACTATGGGCATGCACAGGTCGAGGGTTGTTCAACCGTGGATGTCGTGAGCCTATGCACAAATTCAGACAGTCGCAGCAAACTGCTTGAGCATGTCATCCAATCAAGAATCACCGATGTCGTCATCACCGGGTGCGACGGAAGCCCGTGTTCATCGGCCTTCCACGCCAATATGAACAGACGTGAGGTGGCCGTCCATGGATTGAACCTCATGAGTTTACAGAACATCCGTGTGCTTTCTCCTCACCCTGAATTGGATGTTCAGTCAGCTTTCGTCACCATACCCTCACTGTTTCCACCGGAGGTCAGTGAAACGCTGCTGCTCAATTTGATAGAGGGCAAGAACTGGTTGAGCGAAGATGATCACATCGTTAGAACAGACGACACCCCAACATGGGGACTGTACCGTTCTGCCAACGATATTGTGATTCCCGCATGCCGGACAACAGGGTTGTGAACACCACGACAAAACTCAACATGGACGGCCAAGGTTCAAACGGAGATGCTAGGAGTCAAAGGCATGAAGCGGACGGTGGCGGGGGGGCTCATCGCCTTGGTCTTCTTATCCTCTGCAGCCTGGACGTTTCTCAACGAATCGGTCGTTGAGGACTGGCTGGTTGGCCAATTGGTCATTGAGCAAAATGATACGATTGAAATCATTCCTCTTCAAACTGAAGAGCGCTGGTTTGTTGTCGTTGTTGATTTCGAGGCATCACCTGCGAGCAATGGATGGGGTCCAACAGAGGCTGAGACGCTGATGGAACAAGCGGTTGTTCCTTACATTGAACAGATGTCTGGAAATGTTTCCACGCTTGACATAACCCTTCATCCAGAAGTCGTTCGTGCCTCAATGGGCGTGGCCCATTATGGAAGTGATGAAAACGGCAAGGACACCGGTTCCGATGGTTCATTCCTTCCCGCACAATTGGCAGAGGAAGCCGTCGCAAGCGTTCGCGATGATGTGAATTGGTCGCTGTTTGATTTGAACGACGATGACCGTGTGGACCGTTTCCTCATCCTTCACACAACCAAAGGACAAGAAGAAAATCCGGCCATTGAAAACCGGATTTGGAGTCATTTTACACAATTTGATTCAGCGATTTCATTGCCAAATTCAATGTCAATAGAACACTATACAATGGCCAGCTTGCAGACTGGCTCCAGCGGCGTGGGCACGATGATTCACGAAATGCTCCACCAAATGGGAGCCGTTGATCTCTACCCTGTTCATGATGAAGTGGGCTTCCAAGCATGGAAAGGACCTGGTGACTGGGATATCATGGCCAGCGGAAATTGGAACGGTGGTGGTCGTTGGCCAGCCATGCCAACGGGGGCCAACATGGAATTGCTTCGTCCTGAACGCATTCAAACGCTTGATTTGGAATGGCCGTCCACCGCCTCAACCCCCTGCATTGGTCCAAGTATCCTCATGGAAGGCATCACAGAAGGTGGACATGTGCTGAAAATTCCAATCACCGACAATGAGTCTGTGTTCATCGAGCATCGTTCGGATTCCGGCTACGACAGCCGCCTACCCGGACACGGCATCCTCGTCTCTTACCAAGATTTGAGCGTGGGGGATTTTGAGCGAAATGAAGTGAACACCAACCCTCACCAACCGTGGTTGAAAGTCATCGAGGCGGACAGCGGCGGTGATTTGGTGAGCGGTGCCAATCAAGGCGAGGAAAGCGATCTGTTCAGTAATGGCACCTCCTTCGGCGCTCACGGCGTTGAAATTCGCTCCCATGACGGGATACTCGTTCCATGGACGGCCACGGTACATGGGGAAGAGAATCTCAGCGTTTCCTTTTCTGCAGAGGCTTGCACCCCGCCGTTTGAACTGGAGCTACCTGACCACGGAGCGACCCTTCTGAGGAACGAACACATCACGATTGATCTTTCAGGAGCAACCACCGATTGTTCAAGTTCCCTCACATCATCAGACGGACGTGGCGTTGCTCTCGTGCAAGATGAGCAAGGAGCGAGGTTGCAATTTTCTCGAAATGGAACAGCGAACTCCTTCGCCGAAATTGAAGGGACTATATCGTGTTCTGGACACACCATTGATTTGGAATATTCAGTTTTCATCATGAACAGAATACCTGTTGAATCAACGTTTGAAGCGATTGTTCACCCAGCAAGTTCAACCGTCTTGGAAGTCCCGCTCAATTCGGTTGGAGGCGATGAACAACGTCTCTCTGTTCACCTTGACGGTCCTCTTTCCAGAGTCGCATCCGGTTCTTCCAGTGTGGTGTTGAGCGACGAATCGACCTACCTCCTAACCATTCAACCAAACGGATTGCTCAGTGAGAACATGTTAGTGTACGGTTCAATAGAATTGATGACCGACGATGGCATGCTTTGGACTGTTGATGTGGTTCTTGAAGCAACCAGTAGCCAAGACACTTGGTACAGCCCGTGGACAGAACCAGGAAGAGTCATCGGCTTGATGCTGACCATCGTGGGCCTGTCTGCGCTCACATCGGCATGGCCCAGGAAAACTGCCACTGCAAATGCATCGCAAGCGAAGACATCGGACATTCAAACAGGGACGAGCATACCGGCAGAAACAGATGCATGGGGCCGACAGATCGACGTATTGGATTCATCCGAATCGTTGGATGTTGAGGAAGGAATGTGAATCACCAGATTGCTGTGCACAAATCCATCGTTTGTTGACGCCTTCAGCCAGGCGGACTGCCAAACACACTTCTTCCCAATTTTTTGGAGCATCTCCTTCGGGTTGAACCAACCACGGTGCATGAGCGACCTCAATCCCCTCTTCGTAAGCACGCCAACGACACCCATACTTGAAACCTGGACGAAGCAAGAGCCCTTTTGATAGGAGTTCTGCGTAGAGGACGTCCTCTGGTCGCTCTTCACCCATGATGGCCCTGTACTCTTCACCACGCAGGTAACGGCCAGAGAAGTGAGGCAAACCAATGGCTGGTAGAGGCCACGTCGTGCCATGGCTGACGAAATGGCCGCCCTCGATGGCCGTCGATTGGCGACATGCTTCCATCAACGACTTCACATCTGCTTCGCTCAAGTCCTCAATGAGAACATGTGAACCCTTTGGTTGCGCCTTGGAGAGATGGTAAATGGTGGTGTCAAATTCCTCGTCGATCACACATAATTCGGCAACATGTCCACTCGCAATCACATCGTCAACCCATTGATGAAGTTCCCTCCAATCAAGTATGTCTTGAGTACGCTGCAATCGAACTTGACTGTAGCCCGGATGAGAAGTCCATGCTTCATGACGTTCCCAGCGTATGGCCCATGTCTTGACGGGGAGGGAGGGAAATCGCTCGGCCAAGTGAACAACTGGAACGACACGTTCTCCACCATTGCGCAACACATCAAGGGCAATGGTCCGCTTTGCGAGTTCTTCGTTGACCATCAGTTGCTGTTCAAACCAATCGGGACCACCGGGAAGTGGAACATGACGGTACCAATGACAGAACATGACCTCTTCGGCACTCAACAAAATTCCACCATCTGTTCGTTGACCAAGTGCACTTTTGTCATGCAAACGATGCGACAATGGTTCGGGGATAAACCACTGTCCATTTCTGTTCACGGGTGGTTGAAGTGGCTGGTTTGGAGGTGCATTTGAAGTCCGTGCCTCTCCAATGGGACGCGTGGTACGGGCACGAGGCGTGTATTTTCGCTCCCGACCTGCCATGATTTCCCCAGCCATCCTGCACTTTTGATTCCGTCGCTTGAAACCGATTGTCCTATGTGCTACCTCCCCAAGGGGACCATCATGGTGGATGGGTATTTGGGTACACTCACCACCGAGGAGCGTACGCTTCTCCATCTCCTCCACCAACAATTGCCCAGTGGTGGGTGGGAAGCACCTGCTACCCTCACTCAAGCAGGTATCTCTGCAGCCGTTCACATTCAGCGTAAACACATTCCTCGTACCCTAAAGCGAATGGAAGGAAACGGGTTGCTCACAGTTGCCCAACGACACATCCCCGGTGGAAAACAGCGAAAGCGCGTGTATACACTGACTGAATCTGGTCAGGAACGGGCTGAGTCCTTACGAGACCGCATCCTTTCCGAGCAAGTGCAACACAACGGTCAGGGTGTTGCTCTTCGTACGCTGTGGACATCGCCCCAACCGATGTTAGAACTCCTTTCTCACCTGGATGAAGGGATGACATATCACGATGCTGCCTTGGTTTCTCCCGTATCAAACCCCGAAGGCGTCGCTTCCATTGATGCGCAATACGGGGAGGAATTGGTACGCAGGATGTTCGCACGTGCGTGGGAAGATGGGAAGATAACAAAGGATGAACAATCGCTCTTGAGTGAAGTTGTTGAATTCCTCGGGATGCATCCGGAACGTGTTCGTCGGTTGTCAAACGAAGCCAGAAAATCACTGAAGATCCCCCCTCCGGAGGAAGTGTACTACGAAATGATTCTCCAAGCCCTTGACGATGGGGAAATCGTACAGGAGGAAATTGACTTGTTGGATACCTTTCGAGTACATTTTGGCATTGACCAATTCACGCACAACACCCTTCTCGAAAAAGCACGAAACAGCCCGGTTCAATCCGAGCAATACCACGCTTATGCAGCCGCCGTACGAACGGCCATGCAAGATCAAATCATCACGGCTGACGAACATGCCATCCTCCGAACACTTCGGGGAACCTTGGGGATTTCAGAGGCAGAGCATGAACAAATCATGGACGACTTGAGGAAAACAGAACAGAGGTGAACGCATGGGGATGACCGACGAAGAAGCGATGCTGCACGATACGCTGTCTGAGCTGAAGAAACACTTGAGATCCAACGAATCGTCAAAGATTGTATTGATCGGCGACGTGATGATGGATTGCTACATCCACGGTTACGCCAACAACTTGAATTCGCGAGCACCCGTTCCTGTTTTGAGGGAAACCTCGCGAGAAGAGGATGTCGGTGCAGCAGCACACGTTGCCAGAGGTCTGCGCTCAATGGGACTTGACAGCCATCTCTTTGGCGTGGTTGGGGATGATACCGCCGGTTTAAGCATCATTGAATCCTTGGAAGCAGAAGGCGTCACCACCCACGGCATTGCCATTGTTGAAGACCGAACCACCACGGTCAAAACACGAATGCTGGCTTCCCGAGAGAGCCTCATTCGCGACGAGCAACTTCTGCTCCGCTGGGACATTGAGGAGGATGCACCCGTCCCATTGGATGCATCAGAGGCATTGTACGAACAGGCCATCGAAGATTTGGGCGGAGCATCAGCGCTCATCGCCTCAGATTACGGCCAAGGGGTCATCACTGACAAGGGCTCAGAGCGGCTGTTTGCCGCAGCGAAGAAACATGGAATCCCCGTCATCGCCGACCCGAAATTGACTGGACTGCACCGGACGGAAGGTGTTGATTGGATTCTTTTCCAATCCCAAGGTCTTGAGCTGATGCGTCGACGATTGGGCGCCACCACAGGAGCCGAGGCGGCTGAGAAATTGATTGCTCAATACAATTGGAGCCATCTGGTTGTCCTATCTGGGGAAGCGGGCGTAACGATCTATTCTGCCGATGAAGAAACCGTACATGCTCCATGTGGCTTGGTCGATTTGCGGCAGATGATTGGTCTTATCGATGCAGCTGCCGTGGCCATCGCATTCTCGCTCTCAAGAAACTTGGATGTGCACGCTACCGCCCTGTTGGCCAACGCTGCGTGCGAGTGTATTCTCGGCGCTGAACGGACCGATTCCTTTGTTCTGAGCAGGGATGATTTGATTCACCGCGTAGGTGAACATGTTTGGAATTTGCAAGTATCAAAGCGCTAGGGTGAGCCGATGAGCGCTTGGTTATGGCCGACAACAGCCGACATCGGTATGCGGGTATTCGCCAAGGATTTCCCTTCGTTGTTGACCGAGGCAGCAAACGGTGTCCAGATGTACTTGATGAGCGAAGAGAGTGCTCGAACCATGAACCAGCATGTGAGAAGAAGCGGTGAATGGCGTGTTCGCTCGCAGCACAACCCCCACGACAGGCATTTCCTCTACCTTGCCTGGTTGGATGAGATTCTTTACCGCGCTGAAGTCAAGAACCAATGGTATGTTGATGCTATGGTCCGTATTGAAAACGCGGCCGAAGGTTTGGTCGCCGTTGCCCAAGTTTCATGGGTTGATGCTGAATCCATTGAGCGGGAAATTGAAGTTAAAGCGGTCACGACTCACCAACTTATTGTCGAAGAAGTTGCTGCGGGAAGAGAGGTGACCAGTGAATGGGAGGATGTCCCGTCGTTTGAGGGACCCGGCTGGTACGCCGATGTGGTCTTCGATATTTGAGGTGGGAGGGCCAAGGGTGGACGTGCGCTTCCCACGGCCAAATCCGCAAGCTTCCTCCATCCCGGATCCCCACAGCACCCATGGCCCCAGGTAGGGCTGCTCCGTTCCCGGCCTGACCTGTTCCCCCGG
>CALGEM010000242.1 GCA_937881505.1 uncultured euryarchaeote | reverse complement strand
CAACTCACAGGGTTGTTCCTATGAGCAACTTGACGACGACGGTGACGGGGTGTTGAACGGGCAGGACGAGTGCCAAGAAACGGCCATTGGCGACGCCGTTGACGAGCGAGGCTGTTCAGCCGCACAACGAGATTCAGACGGGGATGGTATCACCGATTTAACCGACCCCTGCCCGTTCAGTCCCAGCTTGAGCGACCACGACAGCGATGGATGTGCGGATGTTGAGGACGACGACGACGATAACGATGGGGTGTTGGATGGTGATGATGTCTGCCCTCAAGGATGGATTGGCCCACATGAGGCTGATTTGGACGCCGATGGCTGCCATGATGCTGAGGACGACGACATCGACGGCGACGGTCTGTCAAACGCCGATGAAACGGCGGCAGGGTCCGACCAGCGAGACGAAGACACGGACGATGATACGTGGCTGGATGGGGACGACGCCTTCCCCGTTGACCCGACGGAATGGAAGGACACCGACCGTGATGGCTGCGGTGATAACAGTGATGCCTTCCCCTTTGATCCAAGCGAATGCAGCGACGCCGACGAGGACGGCGTTGGAGATAACGCCGATGCTTTTCCAACCGACGAAGATGAGTGGACTGACCTCGATGGAGACGGTGTGGGCGATAACGGTGATGCGTGCCCGCTTGAAGCCGGCCTTTCCCTCTACCCGATGGGCTGTCCAGACCGAGACGGTGACGGTTACGCCAACACCAACGATGATTTCCCCTCCGACCCTACGGAATGGGTTGATTCAGACGGCGATGGCTACGGCGATAACACCGATTTATTTCCAAACGACGCCACTGATTGGGCTGACCGAGACAACGATTCCTACGGGGATAACCGGGACGCTTTCCCGTTTGATGCCAGTGAATGGAACGACACCGACGGTGAGGGTGTTGGCGATAACCAGGACCGCTTCCCCAACGATGCTAACGAATGGAACGACACCGACGACGATGGATGCGGCGACAACAGCGATGTCTTCCCCTTGAATCCAGACGAATGCTTGGACAGCGATCTCGACGGCGTGGGAGATAACGCCGACGCCTTTCCCAACGACGCCACCGAAACGCTGGATTCCGACGGTGATGGGCTCGGGGACAACGCCGATGCTTTCCCCACTGACAGCGGGGCAAAATACGACGCTGATGGTGATGGCGTTGCCGATGCCTACGACGCCTTTCCCAACAGCGGGACCTTTTCATCGTGGTTGGGCGTTGTTTTGTGGCTCCTGATTTTGGTCGGTGCATGCGCTGGTGGCGCCGTTGCCTACCGGCGAAGGACAGAGGATGGACTTGAGTTGGACACTCCCCTGTTTGAAGAGGCGATGTTTGTCGCACCAGAAAACCGACCGCTTCAACCGCCGGTCTTTTCCTCGCCGGCGACGGTTCCCCCACAACCTCATCCTCTGCCAACGGTCCAACCGAGCGATCCCTCGCCTCAAGGTGCGAATGCAGATGTTCCTGTCGATTTTTCAGCCCTCCAACCAACGACCACGGATGTTGAGGATGTGCCCGTTGTTGAGTCCGAAAAAGACACCTCTGGTTGGATGGGACTTGACTCGGATTGGGGTGCCTAACGTGTCGGAAAAGCGACTGGCTTGGCTGGCCTTCCTCTTGGTTGGGCTGGCTCCAACCGCTTCGATTCTGTCCTCGTTTGGCACCGGTGAAGGTTTGGTGGGGCAACTCGTTTGGCTGCTCTCCAAGGCTTGGATGCTCGGCCTGCCGCTGTGGTGGCATCTGAAGGTGGACCGTAAATCATGGTCGTGGTCGCCAGTGCGAAACGGTGGCTATGGCGCAGCGACCGCCATCGGGCTGGTTTTTGCTGTCATCATGGTGCTCGCATGGTTGTTTATCGGCGATTCGCGCCTTGACCGACAAACATTTCGGGCGACCCTGGAACCCTTTGGCTTGACCGATGTCAACACCTACATCGCCGCCGCCGTGTTCTGGACGGTTGGAAATTCGGTGTTGGAGGAATACGTGTTCCGTTGGTTCCTCGTTGAGAAAGGTGAGGTTGTTTTTGGTCCGGGCTGGCCGACCATCTTCGCATCAGCCCTCATGTTCGTTGTGCATCATTTCTTCGCCCTGTGGTTCCTTGGATTTTCGCTTACTGCGAACCTTCTGGCCTGCCTTGGCCTCTTTGTTGGTGGCGCCGCCTTCAGTTGGCTCTACGTGCGTTATCGAAGCATTTGGATTCCCTACATCACCCACGCGATTTGCGACGTGGTGGTCTTTGGCGTCGGGTACTTCCTGCTCTTTGGATGATGGATGCAACGTGCTCAGGGGCAGTATCGACGAAGGTCGCGGGGGAACAGGACCGTTTCACGGACGTTCTTCGCTCCTGTTAATTTCATCAAAATTCGCTCAACACCAAGGCCCCAACCAGCGTGAGGAGGCACCCCGTGGCGGAAACCAGCGACATAGAATTCGAATTCCTCAGGGTCCAAATCCATGTTGCGGAGGTTTTCCACCAACACATCAATGCGATGTTCTCGCTGACCGCCTGAGGTCATCTCGTCTCTTCCGAAGTTGAGGTCAAAGCCACGTGAGAGTTGCTGGCCCGTGCTTCCAATTTCACCTTCGATTTGGTGGATGTAAAACGGCTTGAGAGACATGGGCCAACGTGGAAGGAAGTAGAATTGTGGGAGGTCTTGAGCCAACAGGTCGGAGTTTTCAGCGTCGATATCGTCGCCCCACTCAATGCTACCGCCCTTTTCCTTGATGATGCGGATGGCGTCATCGTACTCCACGCGAGGGAAGGGCAATTCTGGGACGATGACCTCGACCAACTCTTCGCCTTGTTCGGCACGGAAGGCGTTGATGGTGTCGATAAGACTCATCGACTCTTCATCCTCGGCGACCGATTTCCAAATGTGGTGCAGCATACGCTCAAGCACGCCCATCACGTCATCGTCGTTGGCCCAAGAGCATTCAATATCAAAGGAAATAAATTCAGCCAGGTGGCGATAGGTGTCGCTCTTTTCCGCTCGGAAGGCGGGACCGATTTCGAAGACCCGCTCCAGGCCTCCGCTCATGCAAAGTTGCTTGAACAACTGAGGAGATTGGTTCAGGAAGGCAGGGCGGTCAAAGTATTGCATAGGGAACAAATCTGCGCCACCTTCGGTTGCGGTGGCGACGATCTTCGGCGTGTGGGTTTCAACAAAGCCCTCGGTGATGAGGTGCTCTCGGCCGTACTGCAGGACTTTGCCTCGAAGCCGGAACATGGCGTTCACATGGGCTCTTCGGAGGTCGAGGAAACGGTTGTCAAGACGGGTGTCAAGCTCCACATTGACGTTGTCGGTCACGCCCAACGGAAGGGGTGCCTCAGCGCGTGCGATGACGTTGACTGAAGTGGCCAAGACTTCGTAGGCTGGCGGGGGAGTGGGTTCGCCTTCCTTTACCTTGGGTGGGCGCTTGAGGGCGACGGTGCCGGTGAATTGGAGGGTGGACTCTCGGGTCATTCGCTGAACGGTGTCAAGGGCTTCCTCTCCGATGTTGTCTGCTTTGAGGAAGACCTGCGTTTTGCCCGTTCCGTCTCGTAGGTCAACGAAACAAATTGCTCCTTTGCCACGGTTCGCTTCCATGAATCCGATGACAGTGACGTCTTTTCCAACGAGGTCGGCTCCCTGTGCCTGCAATTCGCCGAGCGTGTGTGTTCGGTAAGCGGTTGGAACCCAAGTGGTCATGGCGTGGGGGTTGAGGCACAGAACATGAACCATTCGCTGAGCACACTTGGTTGATTCCAAAGCCAAAGCGAAAGGAGTCGGGTTGCCCGAAGTCTCTTGAACAGTGTCGGTTTGGTAATGCCATGTCCAGCCGAACTGCTCGTGCGGTTGCTTGTGTCCTCGTTTTGCTCACCATGAGCATTTCTCCGCTGGTTGGCTCAGCGTCAGCCGATGAGACCATCCTTCTCAGTACCGATGTCCAACACGTTGTTTTGACGCCCGGTCAGAGCACCAACATCACACTCACGGTGGAAAACAACGGGTCCAGCATCGAATCCTACAACCTCAGTGTCCACACCGGTTCGCTCGCCTCCTACTGGAACATCCTTCCTGTTGATGCAACGGTGGACAACGTCTTCCCCACGTGGTCAAAGAACACCACCATCGTCGTCCGTCTCGACGAGGGTGCGACGGTGGCAGACAGCGGTTCGTTTACCGTCAACGTCAGTGAACCTGATTCAGGTGAATTCACACTTTTGACCGTACTCGTTTCCGTCGCCCCGGCCTACCACCCGTCCTTGGCGACCGTCGGCTCACCGCTGGTTCACATGGCCACAGGTGAGAGCATCGATGTGAGTTTCACGGCTCACAACCTCGGGACGGTCACCGACACCTTCCTGCTCGATGTTGAAGTTCAACCCGACCTTGCTGCATGGTGGGCGAACCACACCAACAGCACCTCCGGGAATTCCTCTGGAAACTCCAGCGATAACGGCACCGGAAACGGGACCGGAAACAACGGCACGACCAACACCACCGCACCTTCAGTATCCGTCATGATGATGGGGAACAGCTACACCAACGCCAACAATTTGGCGTCGGTTGTTGAGGGGGTCATGGATGCTGACGGCTACAACGCCACGGTTCAGTCGGTTACCGCCGGGGGCATGAGACTCCCTCAACACTGGCAGAACGTGAACACTTCCGGACATCAATGGAACACCACGCTCCGAGGCTCAAACTGGGATTACGTCATCCTTCAAGACCAAAGCCAAGTGCCTTCCTTCCCGACCACGAATTCGATGTGGCAGCAGAGCAAGAATGCTGTTGTGAACTTGAGCAACGCCATCGAAAATGAAGGTGGCCAGACCATGTTGTTCATGACATGGGGTTACCGAAACGGCGACAGCTCGAACAGTTTCAACAATAATTTCACCACGATGCAGGCCCGCTTGACCGAGGGCTACACTCGGTATGCCGAGAACATTTCAAACGCAGGAAACAGCGTTTGGATTGCACCCGTGGGCTTGGCGTACAAAACGATCCATGATGGTGTGGTCGCCGATGGCGACGACCCAACCGCTTCTGGTAACCTCTTCTACGACCTCTACACCGGTGATGGAAGCCATCCTTCGCTCTCAGGTTCCTACCTCGCTGCATGCGTTTTCCATTCCAGCACAACCGGTCAAACCTGTGTGGGCTCCAACGACACGGTGAATTTGAACGCCAGCGTGAAACTCGCCCTGCAGCAAGCCGCTGATGACACGGTGTTCAACCAAACGAGCGGGATGTCATATTACCCGTGGGAAGTTTCTGGCACGGCTGCGTTTGGGCTTGGCTCCTCCATTCCACAAGGTTGGTACATCCAGTGGCAGGATGACGAATTGGCCAACATTCCCGCTGGTGGTTCAGCCTCAGCGACCCTTTCCATCACGGTTCCATCCGATGCTGCTCCAGATTTCTACGGTTATCGCCTCACCATTGGGTCCACCAACGGTAACATCACCTCATCAACCATCATCGTCGTTGAGGTTGAAGCTGAACCCTCTGCAAGTGCTGCTTTCCTACGGCAAAGCGATGTCTTCCTCCCAGGTGCCAGCACCACGACCGGGGTGCAGGTGACCAACACCGGAAACACCCCGCTCAACATTGACTGGACGCTCTCTGTTCCACCTTCGGCAGGCGTAACGGCTTGCACCGCTTCGCTAGTAACGCCGCAAACACTGTCCCTCCAACCCGATGCGGTCGGTGAAGTAGAGTTGATGGTCGATGTTGATGAAAACGCCGACAGTTCATCCCAATGCCCATTGCGGCTGACCGGCCACCATGCGGTCGATGACGCAACGGTTCAACTGGAAGAACTTGACTTCACCATCGAAGTTGATGAGAACGTCAGTTTCTCGCTCTCCGGACCCATGGCCACCGTGGATGTGGTTCCTGATGTCGGTGCAAATTACGAAGTACGCGTCAACAACCACGGCAGCGATGAAGCCACCTTCTTCCTCGATATTGTGGAATCGTCTTCCCTCACCACGGTGCTTGTATCGGCCTCCGGTATCAGTGTCGCTGCTGGCGAAGCCGGTACGTGGACGGTGAACACCAAGGGCGATGTTGACCTGGCGGGTCTGTTCCAGCAGTCGTTTTCTACCTCCTACAACGGTCAAACTTCAACTGCGGTCGTGGATGTTCAACTGCTTGAAGTGGACGGCCTTGACATCGTTCCACCAAGCGATAACCGTGTCCTTATCGCCCCCGGCTCAACCAACACCTTGGCCGTGGCTCTCCACAACACGGGGACCTCGAGCCTCTCGTTGACACCGACCCTTTCCGGTCTTCCCTCGGCCGTGGATGTCACCTTTGATGTCGGTGCTGTTGACCTTGACCAATCCGAGCAACAATCGGTTGTCATGACCTTTGCAGCCTCAACGGGTGCCACACCGGGAACCTCCACGGCCATGCTCACCTACCTTTCAGGTTCGTTGAGTGTATCCTACACCTTTGAGATCGTGGTGGTCGAACGTGAGCAGGTCGCCGTCAACACCGTTCAGGACCGCCTTTTGGCGAGTCCAGCCACCGTTTCGTCAACGGTTGTTGACGCTACCAATCTCGGTACCGCATCGGATGTCTACCTCGTGGAATGGACCACGGAAAGCCAGGGCAACTGGTTTGAATTCACAGTTTCTCCAACCACCTTCCAACTTGACTCCGGGGCGACGCAGCCGATTTCCATCGGCGTTCGAGAGATCGCCACGGGTGCACCCGAAGCGGGAGTCATTTACACGCTCCGCGTTGTTTCTACAACCAATTCAGAGGTTCATGATGAGATTCTCATGACCGTTGAACCCGTTTCGGTTGGCGCTACCATGGCGGTGTTCGCCGATGTTGATTCCGCCGGACCCGGAGAGTCGGTTTACGGGACGCTTGTGTTGACCAACACCGGCAACACCGAAGACACCTTCTCAATTACCACGGTCGGCGTCGATTGTGGTCTTGATGTCTCCATCACCGTGGCGCCAGGGCTTTCCACTGAATACTACGGCTGGTCGTGCGTGGTCCCGAACAGCGCCGAGGCAGGGCAGGAAGGCATCACCTTCCGTGCCGTGAGCGGTGTTCGAAGCAATGTTGTTATCGAACAGGGCACGCTCTACACGGTGCAAGCCGATTGGCCCGGAGATTCACTGGTTGCGCTTTCATTTGCTGACGGGCGAGTCTCGCTGGGAGTTGACAGTTCCACGTCGACCATCTTGACGGTTCAAAACCTCGGGAACGCACAGGTCACGGGAACCTTGGATGCTTTTGGACAGGACACCGGGCTGGTGGTGTTGGAGTGGGTGCGTATGAGTGATGACCAAGTAACCACAGATTACACCCTTACGCCCGGCTCCAGCGTTGATTTCCAAATGACGGTTATCTCCAACACGGCTCGGACAGCTTCGTCCGAACTTGTGATTCGTGCGACATCAACCGGCGGTGGAGTGTTGACGACCGATGAGTCCGTGCCGTTGCCGGTCTCCATTGAGGGGCCTGCTCTGCCACCAAACGGTCTCTCGTTGCCCCTCGGTGTCAGCGTCAGTCAGCCGGCTACGCTCGGCGTGATGGGTGGCGGTTGGCTTTTGGCCATTGTCGCTATCCAATTGCTGCGTCGCCGTTCCTCGAAACCAGTGGATGTTCTTGAAGCAGAAGAGGAAGACGAGGCCGAAGAGGATGAGGAGGAAGAAAAAGACCTGCCCGAACTTGGCTACAATGAATGTCGCCTCGACGGTGAATCAAAGGTGAACTGCCCCTCGTGTGACGCACGACTGGGAGTTCCTCGAGGCAGCGTTCCACCGTTCCGTTTCACCTGCCCGCAGTGCGATAACAAAATTCGAGTCATCGAGTGATCATGCTCGCTGGGCGACCAGAAGGAAGGCCGTGTGTCCGAACGGTCCATTGACCGGTCGCATGCCACCCTTCGAGGCACGCCCCCACTCACGTTCCATCAGTTCGCCCGCCCATTCAACGGTCAGTCCAGCGGCTTCACAAGCTTCCCATGCCCGCTCCATCTGCGTACTGACGGGGCAGTAGCATGCGAGACGTCCACCGGGCAAAAGGAGTTCAGCCGTCCCCTGAATGGCGCTCGGGTGTTCGGGCAAATCAAGAACGATGGCATGAAAACCACCGCTTAGGGCTTTGATTGCATCAATCGATGCTTCAATCGTGCCTTCGATGTGGTGGTGGTTGGGCGTTTCTTCCCAACAGGCGGCGGCACGCTGCAGGTTCTCGAGCGCCACCTCCGTGTGCTCGCTTCTCGGCTCAACGGTCACGTGTGTTCCTTTGGTGCCGAGAACACGTTGAATGTACATCGCGAGGCCACCACTTCCAATACCCGCTTCGAGGACGTTGTCGCCAGGGCCGAGGCCGAGTTTGGCGATGAAAAAGCCAGCATCTTTGCTGCCGATGGTCTGTGCTCGGCGCACCATACCCCGACTCAGTTCGGGGAGGCGGGGTGGCACGCGCTTGAGTTCCTTTTGTCCAATTTCCACACGCTCGCCGATAGCGACATCAGCTAGGGTCTGTAGAGGATTGAGGACGCCCAATCCCTTGATTTTGACCTGTTTGTCAATCAATTCAACGACGTAGGTTTTGCCGTTTTCTTCGACCAAGACGGCCCAATCCCCGGAAGTCACAATGGTGCGCACAGGGTGGTTGATGTTAAGGTT
>CALGEM010000241.1 GCA_937881505.1 uncultured euryarchaeote | reverse complement strand
GCACTTCGTTGATGCTTCTGAGGGTGGAACCAGGGCTCGCCGTTGCGGCGAGAACGCGACCCTTGGGGTTGGTTCGCTGGTAGAGGTTGCCAACCTGAGCGTAGGCGTGGTTCCCTGTGGCGTGGTGGGCTTCATCCAAAATGAGCAGGTCCACCTCAGCCAAATCGATGATGCCGTTCATGGCGTCGTTGCGAATGACTTGCGGTGTGGCCATGACCACCGTGGCTTGATTCCACAACGCTTCTCTCTTTTGTGGTCCGGTTTCGCCCGTGTAGGATACGATACGTTCCTCATCGAGATTCAAGCGTTCAACGGCCATTGTGCGCTGCTGGTCGACCAAGCCGGTGGTTGGGGCGATGAGGACAATTTTGTTGCTTCCCTTTCGCAGAAACTCCGCCATGGCCATCCATTCCACTGCAGTTTTGCCAAATCCAGTTGGCATCACCATGAGGCTGGAAAACGAGAGAATACGCTCAAGCGAACGCAATTGGTAGCCTCTGGCTTCAACGCCATCGCTCAACAGAGGATGGACAACCTGAGGCATGAAATCCACTTTCTGACGAGGGTTCAAAAGGATGATGTGGGGGGTGTGAGCCAAAGTTGAACAGAAAAATAAGCTGTGGTTGAGAAATGTTTGAAGACCTTCAATCCCCATAGCGTCCCACGCAACCGTTCGCTTGTCTGCACCGAACCGCATATATACGGGGTGTAAGTCGGAGGGATGCTCAAAGGTGAGTAGCCAGACACACTGGGCCATCCCCCGAGGACCCCAACTGGCACGTTCCCCGCTCGTGGGAATGTGGCTCCGTGTCACGGCTTCGACGCTGCATGGGCCCTCGTACGCCCCCCAACGGTGGGGCCACTGCGTTGTAGAAAACCTGGAGGAATCCAAGATGGCAAAGCGAAACCACCCACGTCGTGGATCAATGGCGTTCAGCCCGCGCAAGCGAGCGAACCGCCCATTTGGTCACGTCAAGTCGTGGCCCACAACCGATGCGAGCGAAGTCCGAGTGCAGGGCTTTGCCGGCTGGAAGGCTGGCATGACCCACATTTTGGCTCGTGATTTGAACCCCCGTAGCACCTCGGCCGGTCAGGAAGTTCGAGTTCCTGTCACCGTCGTCGAATGCCCGAAGATGCGAATTCTCGGCGTGCGTGGCTACGAAATGACGCCCTACGGCATGCAAGCCCGAGGCGAAGTCTGGGCAGATGCCAAGACCATCCGAGAGGCCTTCAAAGAACTCTTCAAGCGTGTTCCTGAGCGAAAGGAACACGATGCTTCCAAGCACATGGAGAACCTTCAGCAAGCTGACCTTTGCGAAGTTCGCCTCATCGTCGCTACCCAACCTCACACCCTCTCAAGCGTCCCAACCAAGGTTCCTGACGTGATGGAGATGGGCTTGACCGGTGGAAGCATGGACGACCAACTCAACTGGGCCAACGAGCGCCTGGGTGAGGAATACTCCTTCGCAGATGCATTTGAAGAAGGCACGATGACCGATATCGTTGCCATCACCAAAGGCTACGGCTGGCAAGGTGTCATCAAGCGATTCGGTGGTAAGCTCCAATCTCACAAGAACTCCAAGAAGCGCCGGCAACACGGTAACATGGGTGCTTTCGGTGACGGATACGTTCGAAAGACCATCCGCCAGGGTGGACAAACGGGCTACCATCAGCGCACTGAGTACAACAAGCGTATCCTGCGTGTCGCCAACCCCGAAGACCATTCCATCACGCCTGCTGGTGGATTCCTTCACTACGGCGAAATCAAATCCGACTACATTCTTGTCAAAGGAAGCGTCCCCGGCCCCGCCAAGCGATTGATTCGCTTCCGCGATGCCACCCGTGCATCGGACAAGACGCTTCATGACTACGAGATCACGTACGTGAGTACCGCATCCAAGCAGGGGGCCTGAAGATGAAGGTCGCAACCAAAGACATCGTCAACAAGGTCACCCAAACCGAAATGGATGCTGGCAAGTTGTCCGCACGCTTTGATGTTGAAGTCTCGGACGGTTCCAAGGTGAACCTCCCTGCTGCTTTCGAATCCGAAGTCCGTGAAGACTTGGTCAAGTTGGCTGTGGCCTCGAGCCGAGCCAACCGCCGCCAAGCCTACGGTTCCCGCCCACACGTCGGAAAGCGCCGCCCAATGGCCGGTATGAAGCACTCCGTAGAATGGTGGGGTAAGGGTCGTGGTGTGTCCAGAATCATGCGACGAACCGGTTCCCGCCGTGGTGCCCAAAACCCCCACACGCTGGGTGGTCGCCGAGCTCACGGTCCAAAGGTCGAAAAAGACTGGTCAAGAAAACTAAACAAGTCTGAAAGAAAACTGGCTAGAGATTCTGCGCTTGCTGCGACTACAAACATCGAAACTGTTTCTGGAAGAGGGCACAGATTCGCAGAAGAAATTTCAACATTGAAAGCATAGTCGCGGGCAGAACTGAGAAAGAGGGAATTACGAGAATGACACTCGTTGTTAATGAGCCAGACATCAATAAACGTAAAACAATCATAAACAACATAAAACGTTTAGTTGAGATATATGATGTTGTTGATGCAACTGGACAGGACTGTCACATACGAGAACATGCACTCGTTAAAATTTCAATTGATGAATCAAATAGAAAAGATATTGATGAATTAGTTTCGAGTGGGAACTGCAAGGTATTAGATAATAATAATCATGCAATGGTCTTAGAACTATCCGGAAATGAGTCTATTGTAGAGGAAAATATAAAGTACTTGGAGAAATATACCATTCTAGAGCTTTTAAGGTCTGGTAAAATGGCCATGTTATCTGGTAATGATGAGAAAAATAAACCAAATCTTATTAAATCAAGTCCCTATTGGGAAGATTAGAATCATTTGTTAATGGAGATTAAATGAAAGAATTAGATATAAATGGATTTAAAGAATTAATTATTGAGCGTTCTGATTATCCGATTGAACGTTGTAAGGAAATTTTGGATAATGAAACTACAGCTATACTTGGGTATGGGCCACAAGGGCGAGGACAAGGGCTAAATATGCGTGATCAAGGATTTGAGGTGATATTGGGACTAAGAAAAGGAGCGAGTTGGGATAAGGCGATCAATGATGGCTGGATTGAGGGGAAAAACCTTTTTGAGATTGAAGAAGCTACAAAAAGAGGAACGATAATTCAGTTTTTGTTATCAGATGCAGGCCAAATTCAAGCTTGGCCTACAGTCAAAGAAAATTTAAATGAAGGCGATACGCTTTATTTT
>CALGEM010000240.1 GCA_937881505.1 uncultured euryarchaeote | reverse complement strand
CACCTTCCGGCCCTCCGAGCGGTCCACCTTCCGGTCCGCCGTCAGGTCCACCTTCCGGTCCCCCCTCTGGTCCGCCATCTGGCCCACCTTCCGGCCCTCCGAGCGGCCCGCCCAAGCGCCCCTCTGATCTGTGAGTGAAATCCATGTCTGACGGTTTTGCAATGGAGTTGTGCGGCGCCCAAGGTTCCTACCAAATTGTCCCGGACGATGTTGAAACCATCGATCTCGATGCCGTGGGGGGCGCCATCGAAGCGGCGGGTTTTGAGGTCGGGGTGCGCTCTCGTTTGTGCTGGACGTTTTCTGGTCGATGTGAGATGACCTTGTACCCGAGCGGCAAACTCATGATTCGAACCGAAGACAAAGCGCTGGCCGAGGAAGTCGCTCACCTCCATGTCAACCAGTGGGTCCAATCATGAGGTGTGAACGCCATGCTCTCGAAGCAAACGGTTGACCACGTGAACGGGGGTGGCGTTATCGCTTATCCGACCAGCACGTTACCCGGCCTGGCGTGCCTACCCAACGCCGCAGCCCTTGACAGCTTGTTCGAACTCAAGCAACGTTCGGCGGACAAACCCGTCAGCTTGGGGGTTCTCTCGCTTGACCAAGCCGAGGCTTTGGTGCATGTTCCTGAAAAAATCCGCCACCTCGAAGCCGCTTTTCCAAAGGGCGGCTTCACCTTCATCCTCGACGCCACAACCCCGCTTGACCCTCGTTTGGGCGGCGAGCGTGTGGCTGTTCGCTGCCTTGCGCACCCCACCGCTCGGCAACTGGTCGAGACCTTCGGGCCCATCACGGCCACCAGCGCCAACGAGTCAGGCGAAACACCTGCAGACACAGCCGAGGAAGCCGGTGCAGGTTTGGGTCTCCCTTCCCACGCCGTTCTCCCCGGGCGTTGTCCCGGTGGCATGGGAAGCACCATTCTCAACGTGACGCAAAATGAACAAGGTGTGGAGGTAACTGTTATGAGAGAGGGCATCATACCTACGCGTAGCGTGGTTCAATGGTGGAAGAATCCAACTTGAAGTATTGGAAAGATGCGGGGCATGTCGCCCGTCGTACCTTGGAGGCCATGAAGGATGAACTCCAGCCCGGCAAGACCTTCCATGAAATCATTGAATCCGCTGAGCGCTTCATCCACCGACACGGCGGCAAACCTGCCTTCCCGGGCACCATTGCCGTGAATGATTTGGCGGCCCACTTCACCACCAATCACCAGGTCGAAGGCGTTGAGGGATGGGACGGCGAGATGGTGTTGCAGAAGGGCGACTGTGTCAAAATTGACTTCGGCGTCCATATCAAAGGGCACATCGGCGATAATGCCCTAACACTGGAAATTGGTAACAGCAACGAACACACCGAACAGATCAAGGCAGCCAAAGAGGCACGAGATGCAGCCGTTGAGATGCTTCATCCCGGTACGCCCTGGTACAAAGTGGGACAGGCCGCGGCCCAACCCTCCCTTGACGCAGGCTTCCAGCCCATCCGCAACCTCTGCGGCCACCAACTCAAGCCGTGGGAACTCCATGCAGGCGTCTCGGTTCCTTCCTATGCCTGCGGAAAAGACAACCGTGGCTTTTCAGGTGTGGTCGAAGAAGGCGGCGTTTACGCCATTGAACCCTTCAACACCACCGGCGAATCCGGACTGATTGAAAACATCGGCCGCTCCAATTCGTCCAACATCTACCGGGTCACCGGTTTGACCACCTCTCGCAAAGCCCGCGCCAAAAATCAACTCAAGCCGTTGGGCGCCCAGATGGCCCGCAATTTGGAGGAGCGGTATTCCACCCTTCCTTTTGCTGAGCGCTGGGCTTTCCCCATGCTGAAAAAACCCTTCCCGGACGCTGACGAAGCCAGCCTGCAGAGCAAGTGGAATGCACTGGTGAACAAACTCATCAAGATTCGTTTCCTTGAGACGTACCACGTTCTTCGTTGCAAAGATGGAGGAAATATTGCCCAATTCGAACACACTGTTCACGTCACTTCAGGTGGCCCAGAGATCCTCACAGTCGAATAAAACCCGTTTTTTGCGCTCAAAAACGCATATAAACTGGCTAGACCTACGAATTAACGAACAGGGCTGTTGAAGTTCTCGTTGAGTGCATCCCATCCCCTCTCGTTTTCTCTCACCCTGTTCACCTCAATTCCCTTCATCAGCGAAAGCCATCTTGGAATTTTCATTGTTCAATTTTGGTATTTACAAACGGTATGTACCACTCGGCGGCGCGTTCCACGCGAAAATGTAACATCCCTATTTTCGCCGAAAAACGGCGTTTTTACGCGCGTGGTTGAGGATAATAGGCAGATGGGTTTAATATGAGGACGGGCATAGCAGGGCCTACCCCGAATGGGGAAAGGAGGACAAAAATATGCAAAACGAAAACCGAAACGAAGAGGCTGTCAGCCCAGTTATCGCTACCATCTTGATGGTTGCAATCACTGTTGTGCTGGCTGGTGTGCTGTACGTGTGGGCTAGCTCCCTCGCAGAAGGCAACACCGACGGAAACCTTGCCCTTTACGCTTTCAGCGGAAAGGACGCCCAAGGTACCCCAGGCACTGACACTGCTGACAACCTCATCATGTTGACCATGGACCAAGGCGGCGACATCAACTGGGCCGCTGTCTCCGTGAAGCTCGCCATTGACGGCGCAGCTCCAGTTACCTGCGACAACCCTGGCGTTGACGGCACCTCTGTGTGCAGCCTCGTCGAGTTTGGTAACACGGACGACCAAGTTTGGTCCGTTGGTGACGGTGTGACCGTCGTCGAGAACGGCCAGGATCTCTGCTCCGGCAGCTGTTCCATCGACGTCACCATCACGGACACCCGTGAAGGTAAGACCATCGACACCACCAACGGCGTCGTTGCTGAGTGATTTCAATCACTGAGTAGCCACTCTTTCCAGGTCTCCGACCTGTACAACGCGCCTCCGGCGGCCAAGGCCGTCGGAGGGGCCTTTTCTTCAAACTTCAACATCCAACATGTGTTCCCGCACGTCGGCGTGTTGTTCCCACTGATGCAAGGAGCGTCCACGTGCCGTGATCACAAGCGAGCGTCCGAGCAATTCCATGCTGGAAAACCACTGCCCGACCAGCGAGAGCGGCCCGCTTGACTTGCCTTGCCGACTGCGCCACCACAAAGCGGCGCTGACGAGTTCAAGCACGGTGAAACCGAGGTGAAGGCTGTTGGCGAGTGTGAACGTGGCTGGCCATCCATAGAGTGCGATGAAACCCCAGCGTAATACAGCGCTCGCCGTAGCGATGGTCAACGCCAAAGGGGCGACGATGTGGAAATGGTGTTGGCGACGAAAAATACGCCCGAAGAGGCCTTGGCCTCTGGCCGTCGCTCGCCTCCGCTCTCGAATCAGCAACCGCTGCAGTCCTTGCGCTCGCCGTATCTTTTGACGACGTTGCCCTTCAAGGGTGCTGGGTGCAGCGTCGATAAAATGAGCGAGCGGGTCGGTCAGTGTTCGCCATCCGCGGCAACGGATGGAGGTTGCGATTTGAGCGTCGTCAGCATTGGCGCTCGGATTGAGGTCGTCGATGGCCAGACATGAGGGGCGCCACATCATGCAGGACCCTTCGAGAAACGGCGTGCTGTCAACCATTGATTCAGCTAGCCGCATGGCTTCCCACGCCGTTCTGTGCATGGACTCGTCGTGTCGGGCCCCTTCGCGTTTGGGTACGGCCCCAACCGCACCCACCATCGGGTCAGCGAACCACTGCATCATGCGGCGCAAACATCCTCGCTCAAGCAAAGCGTCGGCATCGGTCATGCACACCAGACCCTCAGCGTGCTGGCCGAGGTGCTTCAACGCCCTGACGACGGCCGGCGTTTTTCCTTGACGCGTCTCCATGCGAAGCAGGTCGACCTCCAGAAAGGCCTCGGGATGGGCGTTGAGCCATGCTTCTATCCGCTCCACCGTTGCATCGGTCGATGCGGAATCGATGAGCAGGAGTCGCACAGGCACGTTTTGCTGGACAAGATTGTCCAGTTTCTTCTCAATGATACGCACCTCGTTCCAAACTGGGAGTAACACGGTCAACGCTTCTTCATGGTCAGTGCCCTTTGGGACGTGGGCATTTCGATGGTCTCGGTCCCAACGGTACATGTCCCACCGATGAAGGACAAAGGGCACCAGCGCTACGGAAAGCGCCGCCCCTTCGATGATGGCGGGAACCACGACCATGCAGGGATAGGCTGGTGCCCTGCTCTTATGTTCTCTCCATTTCAACCACCTTGCGACCCGAATTTGCCGACCCTTTCTTCATGGCGAACGGTGTGCGCTGACCATGCGCAAGGTGTTGCACGTGGGTCCTTGCGATACACCTGGTGGCATGGCGACCGTCATGCATACCCTCGCTGAATTCCCGCCCGAAGGCTGGGAAGCCGAACTGCTCGCCTCGCATGCACCGGGTGGACTGTGGGCGAAATGGCGGGCCTATCGGCGGGCTCGACGTGAGCTCAAGCGACGATGCAGCGACCCTACGCTACGCCCGGATGTGGTTCATGTTCATACGGCTGCAGATTGGTCGTGGCGGCGAAAGGTGCGGTTAATTCGAATCGCCCAACTCCATGCAGTTCCAATCACGTTGCACATCCACTCAGGTCAATTTCACGATTGGTTGACGAAAGGGGGTTTACAACGGCAAAAACAGGTATGCTCTGTGTTCGCCGATGAAGGAGTTCGGGGGGTTGTTTTGTCCTCGGCTTGGCACGAACGTCTCCTCCCTGCCTTAGGTCCCCTCGAGGTCGTTCACAACCCTATACCTGTTCATGAATCTTCATCCAAAGATAGACGCGACGAGCACCACCTGCTTCTCCTTGGCCGTGCAGATCCCGTCAAGGGTCATGCTTTCGCCGTTAATGTTGCACAACGATTGCGTGAAATCTTTCCCGAACTGAACTTGACAATGACAGGCCAAACCAACAGCCTGCATACGTGGATAAACGCCCGGGGCTGGATCTCGGAAGAGGAAAAGAATGCTCTGCTCAGAAAGGCATCGGTTTTGCTCGTTCCGTCTGAATTTGAGGGGCAACCCATGGTGGCGCTGGAAGCCCTCTCAGTTGGTCTTTCGGTGTGCGTAAGTGACCGCGTCATCGGTCTTCCCGACACCGTCAACACGGCAACCTACGGCGATATTGATGCATGGGTCGAAGCCGTTTCATCCATCTTGAACGATGCGCCTCCACACGAGGGCCTCATCGCCTCCGTGGCCCCATATAGGGTTGAAGAAGTGCGAAAACGATGGAAATTCATCTACGAATCCTTCTGAATCTCGGTGCTCAAACAACTTTCGAGTGTTGAGACCGATGAGGCCCAATCAAGACGGGATTCGGCATAGGCTCGTGGCGCTTCTACAATTTGATGCCAATCAACCATACAGCGCCTTAGGAACTCCATTCCATCAATGTGGAAATCCTCTTGCGGTACGAGGGAAAACCAGGCTTCGTCAACACCTTGGAGAGCATGCCCTTCGTGGTCGATGCCAAAGATGCAAAGGCCCGAGGCAAGGTATTCGCTTCGCTTCAACGGGCTGGCCATCGTCCACACCCCGCGCCGAGGCATGGGGAGAAGTCCAAGATGACAGGTACCGAGAAGTTCTGCGAGTTCTGATTGTTTCATTGAATCATGAACCTGAAGGAAGGCATGGTGCTGTGCCAGTTCCATCAACGAGGGAAGGAGGTCACCTTCTCCAATTATCAGCAAATCCACCTCAACCGCCTCATGTCGTGCTTTTTGTGCTAACATTACACATGCCAACACGCCTCGATGTCGGTCTAAGCGTCCATGGTAAACCATGGTGAAGGTGGGGCGCTTATTTTTCGGCTTGAAGAGCGAAAGATCCACTCCTGCAGGAATGACCGTTGTATGCTCATGACCGATTTTTTTGTTGACAAAAGCTTGATGGGCAGCCGAAACAACAAATCCTCGCGCATTCGCACGCTTGGCTAATCGCCATGCAGTGGCCCACGAACGCCATTGGAGCCGTCCAAACAAACCAGCATCTGCGGGCGGGCTTCGGTCCATCAGCGTCCATGGAATCCCCATTTGCTCCAATATCGGGACGACCTGTTTGACAACCCGCCATTCAACGATGGCGACCGTAGAATGGTCCTCAAAACGCTGCAATCCAAGCCAACCTTTCATTGCGATTCCCAACGCCCGACTCTGAAAACCACGGCGTGCGTTCACGGGCAATGCCATGTGGGTCAAATTTTCGTGTTCCATCGGCGAGTTGGCATCACCGTTGACGAAGGTTATGGAATGCCCACGGCCGAGCAATCCTGCCATCAGCGCTCGTTGCGTGGTTGCACAGAGGTCGGACATTGCGCGTGCCGTCATCCAAAGCACATGCATGTTCCATCACGCATCCCTGAGTGTGTCGAGGACTTGTTGCCGAAGGCCATCAGCGAACTCAACATCCGGAGACCAGGTGGTATCTCTGACCAGTCTCGCATTTGAGCCAACCGAGCGTCCGATGTCACCCGCCCGCTCTGCTGCATGAGTTGGGTTCGGCCGAGGAACCTCTGGGGCCACATCAGACAGCACGCTATGGATTCCATCGAGAAGGTTGAGAAGAGAAATTTCTGTTTGCGTACACACATTGTAAACATGTTCCAAGTTGTTTGTCCACGGTTCGGTGGCAAGCATGAGAAGTGCCCGACTCACATCGTCAACATGGACGAAATCACGGGTTTGCTGACCGTCACCAAACACAGTGGGCGCCTGTCCGGCAACGGCCAACTCGATGAATTTTGGAATCACCGCAGCATAGGCACCATCCGAACGCTGCCCAGTTCCGTAGACGTTGAAGAAACGTAGTGCAACCGCTTCTAAACCAGAAGCCCTTGCTTCAGCCACTTGATGTTCATTCTTCCACTTTGATTCGGCATATGGCGAGTGAAATGTACCTGCATCAGCCTCATCGAGGGGAAAGGTATCGTTGGTTCCGTACACCGCCGCGCTCGAAGCCATCACGAAACGAGAAACGCCGTGCGCCTTGCAGGCTTCGAGAAGGTTGGCCGTTCCTCCGACGTTGATTTCGAGAGTTTCTTCAGGTTGCTCCACCGAGCGTGGTACCGAAACTTGAGCGGCAAGATGGATGATGGCGTCACACCCCTCCACCGCAGCCAGAACGATGTCGGCATCCCGCACATCACCGATGATCACTTGGGCCCCCTGGCTGGCAAGCGTTTCGACCTTTGTCGCGAGGCCGGTCGAGAGGTTGTCAAGAAGGCGAACCTGCCACCCGAGCGCCATCGCCAAATTCACCGTGTGGCCACCGATGAACCCCGCACCACCGGTGATGAGGAGTTTAGGCATGCTTCGCGCTGGGCTCGCTTGTTGAAGAGCCTTCGGGAATGCGACCGACATCTGTACCGAATTGAAGCAACTTGATAGGTCGCAATGATGCAGTTGAACCATGCTCCGGCGGGTGCTCATGCGTCGGGCCTACAACGCCGGACGCTATGATGAGGCTCGGCGCCATGCACACACTTTGCTGTCAAAGCCCAAAGAAGCCGAACTGGCTCGAAGCGTTATCGTTCGTTCCTACTGGAACGAACAGGCCTTCGAAACCTTGGTGCAAACAGCTGAACACTGGGACGATGAACTCACACAATCCTATGTGGCGCTGGCTCAAGAGCAGCTGTCGTCCACTCCAGGAAAGGCCTTGACGCCGATGAAGGAAAGCAGACTTGAACGTCTTCGAGACGCTCAGCCTCAGCCTCAACACAGCCTAGAATGGAATCCAAACAACATGCCCTCCAATTTTTCTCAGGAAGGCCTTCGCCTGTGGTTCAGGTACCCTCAAGGACAGGTGTATTGGGATATGCCTGCGGGATTTGACCTTTCGTCGACCCATCCAGCGCTCCTCAGTTTGGCTGCTGAGACGCTGCTCTATCCTTGGGAATCTGCTACACGGGCACCGTTCTCCTCCACTCGTGCGATGGGAGGGCGCGCCAGCTTGTCGTTTTCAGCGGGGACCGATTCAACAGCCGCAGCACTGGTTATGCCCGATGAGACGCTTCTCGGCTACCATCGTCGTTCTTTTGACTCCATGTTGGACCACCGAAATGCACAGCGCCTCATCGATCATCTCAACGAAAGCGGTGTGCGCGAGGTATTGCAAATCGAATCCAATCATGAGTTGATTCGCACTCACCACGGGAAACCCGTCGGGTTCTCGAGCGACTTTGCATGTGCTGTTCATCTGATCTTGTTGGCCGACCATTTTGATTTGGGAGCCATCGGTTTTGGGATGCCCATCGACAACACGTATCTTTGGAAAGGTCGTAAATTTCGGAAGTTCGATGAAACGCAATACTGCACGTATTGGATCAAGCGCTTTGCTCAAGCAGGTCTCGACCTACTTTTCCCGATCTCTTCTATCTCAGAAGCAGGTGCCCTAATGGTGGTGAAGGATTCGCTCTGGCTCAAACATCTCAACTCCTGCATGCGCGGGGACGGGACCAAAGGTTGTGAACGTTGCTGGAAATGCTTCCACAAGAACGGACCGTTGGGACGGCCCTTTGACATTAAAGCCCACGAAATTCAGACCTACCTCAACAAGCGCCCGATGCCCACAGCCACGCACGCGCTTTGGGCCTTGCAAAGCATGGGACATGAAGACGAAGTGCCGGATTTGGCTCATTTGTTTGAGAGGGATTACGCCTGGTGGGCGGAGATTTACCCGGCTGGATTTGACCTTCTTCCCGAGCGCTGGCGCGGTCCCATCGAAGCCCGAATTCGCAGTGTTTTGCCCGTCATGAACGAGCCCTATGAATTGCACAACGTCAATCACTTTGACGAGTAAATGACGGTGGCTGAATCGCCCGCTCAACCTTGTATGAGGCAACATCTCCATAACCGAGATGCAGAACCATTCCCTCATGAGGTGGCCGTTTCGAAAAAAGGCCAGTTCAAACAAGGAAGAAGCCCGCCGCCACTACAACGCCAAGGACTACGAAAAAGCCGAGCCGTTTTTGGATGCGATGCTGCAAGAAAACCCGAACGACACATGGGCGATGGACGTTCTTTCGCGCCTTTACATGAACACAGGACGTCAC
>CALGEM010000239.1 GCA_937881505.1 uncultured euryarchaeote | reverse complement strand
GGAAACGTCGACACCACCGAAGGCCATGGCAAGCATGAGCGAGAAGACTTGCTTCGCTCGCTCCACCACAAAGGCCTTATCGAAGCCGACGCCGAACTCGGCGACATTCTCTCACTCAGCACCGAAGACGTGCTGAACCGACGCTTGCAAGCCCAAGTCTACTACAAGGGACTGGCCTGCACCATGAAGCAAGCCCGCCAACTGGTCACCCACGGCCAAATCTGCATCGGTGAACAGAAGATCACCATTCCATCCTACGCCGTGAGCCGAGACGAGGAAGGCGACCTTCGCTACCATCCTGCCTCTCCACTGAACGACCCAAACCATCCAATTCGCAAGGCCATCGAGGGTGTCCGAGAAGCTGCTTCCTACGAGGAAGACGAAGTTGACCCAGAGGCCACGCCCGAATTCGCTGAAGAAGTCCGTGAAGCAGGAGAAGCCTCCACAGCAGCCATTGAAGGAGGCGATGAGTGATGTCCCGCAAAGCCATTGTGAACATCTTCAGTTCCTACAACAACATTCTCATGACGGCCACGGACTTGACCGGTGCCGAAACCATCACCACCTGCAACGGCGGTGAAGTCGTGAAGGCCGGCAAGGACAAGGGCGGTCAATTCGCCGCCACCCGTGCTGCTGAGCGCATGGCTGACGCCCTCAAGGACAAGGAGTTCAACGAACTCATCGTGAAGTACCGCGCTCCAGGCGGCAACCTGTCCAACAACACCGGGCCCGGGGCTCAAGCCGCCATCCGTGCGTTGACCCGTGCGGGCATGACCATCACTCGAATCGAAGACGTCACGCCCATCGCTCACGATGGTACCAAGAAAAAGGGCGGTCGACGTGGCCGACGTGTCTGATGAAAAGGTGATGGAATGAAGACCGAAGTTGTTCAAGGATGGCCCCAAGGCCATGAAATTCGTATTCTTATCAGTGAGACCGACGCTTCTCAAGTGAACGCTATCCGACGTGCACTCATCGCTGATGTCCCAAAGTTGGCCATCACACGTGTGGACTTCTCTCAGGGCGTCACCCAAGACAACAAGGGCGAAGTCGTTGAATCCGTCAACGTGCTTCCAGACGAAGTTCTTGCTCACCGCTTGGCCATGATCCCCATCCCCACCAACCTTGACGAAGGGTTGGTCTTCCCCGACCAGTGCCAAAACTGCATGGATGTTGTTGAGAAGGACAAGGGTTGCCCCATGTGCCAAGTGTTGTACACGCTCTCTGCTCGTGGACCAGCCTCGGACGCCGAGGAGGAGTTCAAAACCGTCTACGCCGGCGACATCACCACCATCTCTGACCCTGTGTTTGACATTCGTGATGAACACAAGCAAATCCCCTTGACCGTCCTCGCCAAAGGCCAGTTCTTGGAATTCTATGCCTTCGCTGTCCTCGGCCGAGGTCGAGACCACGCCAAGTGGTCCCCCGCC
>CALGEM010000238.1 GCA_937881505.1 uncultured euryarchaeote | reverse complement strand
TAGACAACCACGTCAATGCCTGGCAGGCCGACACCGGTGTCTTCAGCGATGACAAGGAGGGACCCGCCAACCTCTTCTTGTTCGTCCTCAACCACCTCAAGGAGGTCAACCGTGATGACGGCGTCAACTTGTACGAAGACGGTTTGACTGATGCTGGCTGCATTGAGGTAGAGCGTATCATTTCGGGCCACATCGAGGAAGAAGTATTGCGAACCCACTTCCAACCAATACGGCGCCGTGGCGGTTAGCGAGAAGTTGCCGTTCGACCACAAGACATTGCTTTCTGTAAAGCAACGTGCTCCTTCACGACCGCTTTCACAGTCAGAGCCGTTTCCGATGCTCAGCACGAGGTTCTCGAAGACCTCCCCTGAACCTCCGACTTCCTGAACGGAGCCGGAGTAGAAGATTGGTTCAAACACGCTGTCGGAGCGGGTCACGACGTTGGTGATGGACGCAGTGTCAACTTGGATGATGAGGTCTGCCCAAACTCGAACGCTGCTTTCGGCGTCAGCGGGCAGATGAGCCTGTGTGCCTTCAAACACCACAGAAATCGTGTGCTCGCCTCGGGCGAGGTCCATGGTTGCGGGAACGGTTGCACTCCACTCACCGTCTGCTCCAGTCGTGGTGGTGAAGAGGGTGTTTCCATCGAGTTTCACGAGGAGCTCAAAGCCGACTAAGCCGTCTCGGTCGACGGTGTCAAAGTCGTAGAGTCGACCGCTCAACTCCCAGGTGTCTCCACGGGTTGCATCAATACCGTCCTCGAAGAGAAGTGTTACCCACGAGCGGTGAGAGAGGAAGAAGGTCACGTTGCCTTCTCCGCCTCGGTAGTAGCCCTGAGGTGGTGATTCTGCAATCAGCGTGCGGTTTCCAAAGTCAAAGATGTCTGGAACGACCCAATCAAAGGAGAAGGCGCCGCTTTCATCTGTGGTGAGGCTGGTGATAACGATGCCCTCAACCACCAGTTGCACTTCATGGTTTGGCACACCCAAAAGTTGGTTGTCAACGACCGAGCCGGTGATGGACACCGTTTGGTTGACGGCGACCGGCGAAGTGATGTCAACCGAGACAAGTACAGGGCTGAAAATTTCCCACAAACCGGTGGCGTTGCTCGGGAGATAAGCCACCGTGCCGGTAAAGCGTGTCTCGAGGACCACTGGACCAAGCGGAGCGTCAGAAGGTACCGGGTGAACGGCCGAGAATTCACCGAGCTCGTCCGTTGTTGCATTGGTGAGCCACTGGCCACCCAGCCAGACCTCAATGGTCAAGTTTGCTAGTGGATTATCGACCACGTCGAGCAGACGACCTTGGATGGTGATGGTCGTGTCCCGGTCAGCATCACCCGTAGCGGTCAAGAGCAAAATCTTCGTTGGAACGCTGACGTTGAATTCCACCATTGCTGAACTGGGTTGGTAGTATTCTGGGTTATTGGTGTCGCCGTAGCCCACCGGATCAACCCACTCTCGTCCACCTCGGAATTCGACCGAGATTTGGTGTGGACCTGCGGCCGTGTCTTCGGGCAGCATGTAGGAGAAGGTGTAGGCTCCAGAGACGTTGTCGGTCTCAATGCTCGCCACCGGAACGCCGTCAATGAGCAAGTGGACCACTGCAGTCGATGGCATGCCGTTGGTCTGCAACACCAAACCGAGGTCATCAAGCAGGGTGCCGTTGACCACGAGCATATCGCCAGCCACGAGGACTGTTGGTGCCTCTGTGATGGCCACTTCCGTTTGTCCGAGGACCACAAAGACCGAGGTGGCATTGGTTCCAACGATACCGGTCGTGCCAGCAATACCTGCGTACTCAGCGTGAATACCCGTTGGACCGACACTCATGTTGGCGGGCACGGTGAGATTGCCCCAAGCAGAGCCGTTGGATGCAGTGAGTACCGTGATTTGCACTGGAGAGGCATCGTCGATCGTCTGGGTGAGCGTGACAACCACGCTTTGATTCGCCAACGGCAAACCTTGGTTATCTCGGAGCAGGACAGAGAATTCAACCACATCACCACGCTCGGTGCGGTCGTTCAGGGAAGGCTGGCCGATACCATCGAGGGCAGGTAAAATGAAGTTCATGACGGAGAAGCCACGAGAGTCAAACGTGGTGTTGTTGTCCGAACCAACGTAGAAATTCACGTTCGGGATGTAGGTGGCTTCCATGAGATGGCTGCCAGCAGCGAAGGTCTCGCTCAAACGGATGGTGGCGTTCCAGTAGCCATCCACGCCAACAGAGCCGCCGGTGGCGGTGAAGCCGGTGGGTTGCCCGTCAATGGAGAACAAGACATTGGCGTTTGGCAAGACACTGTTGTCTCGCTGAACCAATCCTGAGCCGTTGTCTGAGACGACCTGTCCGCTGATGTTGAAGGACGTGCCTGCAACTGGATTGGCCGTGATGGAATCCACGACCATGAACGTCAATGAGCGAACGGTTATGCTCGTGAGGTTGGCGCTCGTCGACAGCAAATCGGTGGAACCGTTGAACACCATCTGAACCACAATGAGGCCCAAGGGATGGTCGTAGGGGACATTGAAAGTGAAGTTTGCAAAGCCTTCACCGTCCGTGATTTGTGGCGAGAGCCAGGTCTCGTGGAATTGCAGTGCAACCTCATAACTCGAAAGCGGAGCAAACATGTCTGAGGCCTCGACGAGTTTGGCAGACATGTTGATGTCGTTTCCACGGTTGATGACAACAGCGTTCAACGGT
>CALGEM010000237.1 GCA_937881505.1 uncultured euryarchaeote | reverse complement strand
CACAATCAAGGAATTTCTTTTGACGGCACGATGAGTGGTTCACACAAACCAAACGATTCCAAAGTTGCGAAGGGGACTCCTCTTCTACATGATCCTTCTAATACATCTCAAAATCTCGTGAAACATCTACGCAAAGAGGACTTGGAATGGTGGTCCGCAAAAGCTCAGCAAGCGGCCAACTCAGGCGCTACATTTCATTCTGTTTTGAGGGAGTGGTAAATTTGCGTCGTCGGTTGATTAGAGTTTATGCAGATGTTGAAAATGCTGTGGGAATGCCTCCCGAAAAATTACGAAATCATATCCAGAACAACATCGGAGATGCGTCAACAAATTTTGCTTTTCTTGCAAAACGGAATCAGGATGCATTAGGTGAACAATGGAGGGCTGCAGGTTTCCAAATTTGTCTTGCTGGGAATGAAGCGGACAGTGCTGATCACCGTCTAATCGCAACCATGGTTCGTGATATCCAGCAGGATAGTGAACGAGGAAATCCACCTGGCACATTAGTTTTAATCGCAACAGGAGATGGAGTATACAAGGACGTTCTCAAACTTGCCGAGAGACTCGGTTGGCAAACAATCGTAATCGGATGGGGGAATCTTTCAGCAACCCTCATCGCAGCCGCCCATGAGTCAATCAATCTCGCAAAGTGTCCATCATAACCGTGAATAATTCGTTTTAGGTATTTACAAGGGTCTATGCTTAAACCCCATGTGAATGAAGTCAATGATTGAATGGGCTTTCAATGGGCCATATTGAACGCTAGCGTTGTGTTCGCCAGCACACACAAGGGAACCCCATGTGCACGGTTCACTTGACAACGGCTTCAGGAAGGGACTTGATTTCGATCGTTTGCCACTCAACTCGTTTCGCTTCCACCGCTTCTTTGATTCGCTTCTCGTCCTTCGTCAATCGGGATTTGCCCGTTTTAATTTCGATGAACTTGATGTTGATTTCTCCCTCAACGTCCAAGCCATTGAAGCCGATGAAATCGATGGGGCTGCCTAAGAATCGCAGTTCCTTCACGCTGTTCACGCCTTCAAGCGCCCACGGTGCAATGATTTCGGAAATATCCCCCTTGAGAATGGCTCGCTGGCGTTTCTTTGAATCATCTCTGGCCTTTTTTGCTGCTTCAACCAGCTGCCGCTCATGGTCCAATATCTCGATGTTCAAGTTTGAAATTTCGCGATGCAGGGCGATGATTTTCCTCAGCATTAGGTAAAACAAACCCACAATGATGACTAAAATCAAAGAAAATGAAATCACATCAAGTTCTATCATACGCCTGCTAGAATCCAACCGTACATAGCGATTGTTGATGCACTCTGGCCTCAATCACCAGGAACGAGGTGGTCAATGACCGCCCGAACCGACTTCATGCCAGCAGTTGATGCAGACAAAACCACCCTCGGAATAACCGATGTTCTCCTCTTTCCAGTGCTCTTTGCACACCCAACCGTTGGCCGTGCAGAAAACACCGGAGCACTTGTGGTTGGCCGGCTCTTCGCATCCCTCGATTTGACAGAATTTCGGCTGCCATCTCGTGGTCGCATAGTTTCCTTTGCACGTCTCGCAGGGGAGGTGATACCTCCATGGATGCTTGCCTGCTCTGCTTTTTTTCCAGTGGGCCACCCTTCCTTTGGTGCAGTCTGGGCACTCCACTGTCGTCTCAATCCATTCTTCTTCGTTCTCGTTGTTCTTCATGTGTTCACCTTTCTTTCCACCCCCTTTCTACAGGCGTTGGCCTTCTCTTTCCGAAAGGCCTGCCCCAAAAGGTGTGGAACATGGTGGCGTATCTGTTCGTGGCGTAGATGTAGTAAATGCCGTACTGAGCGTTGATGCTCTTCTCCATCGCCCTAAACAACGCGCCGTGGTCGTCGGTGTTGATGCCGAAATGGTGATGGAAGAAATGGTGAATGAATTCGTGAATGACGGTATGGAATCTCTCAACGACCGCTTTGACCGAATCCACCTTGATGGGAACGGATCTTTCCTTTCCTGAAATTCTGCACGTTTGACCGTCGAAGACGATGTACCTTCCAAAGCCGGCGTCCTCTTCGCCCTCGTTGGGCCAAAAAGCGCAGGCTGAGACGCCGTCTCCTGCAAACCATTGGACCCATGACGATGATTTCACGATGACCTTGATGGGTGGGACACCGTAGGCCTCGCACATTGTGTCGATGAAGTTCTGAACATCACCGCAACTGTCCATCTTTGGCCAAGGTTTTGTTTTTCTTCTGAAAATCACAATTACTTAATAATTATACACATATATAAAAATATCGGTTAATGCTCGCCTTGTTCGCCCCGAGGAACCGCTCATCCTCAAATAGAGTCGAGAACTCTTGAGGCCATGGCCGGATTCATCGACATCAACGAAGTGCATGCAGACGATTACCACTATTTCTTTGGCGAAGCCATTGAACGGCTCGTGGAGGAACAAGATTGGAATTTTGAGGCGCTTCCCCAATGGGATTCTGAGGACCCAGACGTCCAAGCTCTCATCGACGCCTACCTCGCCTACTTGACCGACGAGGCGGGTGCTGAAGCCCTGTCCGAAGAGGACGAAGAAACAGCGCTTGATGCCCAACGGACCGAGTGGAGACTCCACAAGGGCGACATGGAAATCGTCTGGCCCTACGACCCCAACGATGTGGTTCGCGTCTCTGATAATTTCCCGGCTGAGGTCATGGCCTTTCTCAAGGAACACGCCCCTGCCTTCAACGGCGAACGCTAGGCCAGCGTTCTGAATTCGCATCACGGCGTCAAGTCACAGCGTTGTGACCCTTTGTTGATATACATCCAAACGTTACGCTACTCATGCGCTTTGCTATCGTTGCCTTGCTCGTGTTTGCCGCCATGAACCCCATGCTCACCCCCCACGCTCTGGATGAAGATTCAACAACGTGGTTTACCGGAGCAGCGGGCGTTGAAGTCATCAACGAGGTTGAGCCCAACAACGCAAACACCTCTGGACAGGAGGTTTACCCCGGAGATGTGGTGCGAGGCGCCGTTGATATGTGGGACGACAAGCACGACTGGTATTCGGTCTGGCTCGAGCCCGGTCAAACCCTCTTGCTCACACTCTCTCATGCCTCCGGCGATGGCGTGTCCATGGCCGTGTGGGACGAAGAAAACACCCATCACGCCACCTCCAACCCTGGAAAGACACGGGACACCATTTTCCTTGACGAGGAGAAGACCAGCGTTGGTGGCGTCTACAGTGTGGCCGTGAACGCCACCATGACCGAAGCAGGTGGTGGCGCCTATGTTCTTGAGATCGATGCTGGGTACGAGGTCCAGTGGTACGCACCTTCCGCTGGCTGGTACGTCGCTGCCGACACCTACGACGCCAAAGGCAACATCATGTACACCTCCACGCTATCTTCCTTCCAATTCGCAAACGCCGCCTCCACCAACACACAGAGCGCCCCGGTGTGGACCAACGGCGACTACTGGAACTTCTCCATCTCCATGCCCTCCATGATGGGCGTAACCTACGACGAGTACCACCAAATGACGGTCACCGGCGTGGATACGGTTTCAGGAAAAGAGTGCTACCGTGTTGACATTGCAGGAAAGGCCACGCTCGAAATGAGCCTGATGGGCATGACGACGAAGACCGTCGACGAGGAGACGGGGGAGGCGTGCTTCGCCAAGGACACCCTGTCCCTTGTTCATGAGAACCTCACCCACACCAGCTCGATGGAAATGAGTGGCTTTGGCGCCAACAGTGACACCTCGGGCCGTTCGTGCACCGATGAGAATGGAAACCCAGACGATGATTGTGATGGCGTTGAAA
>CALGEM010000236.1 GCA_937881505.1 uncultured euryarchaeote | reverse complement strand
CGGCTCGTCAAATTCTCTTCGTGCCCTCAACGTTCGCCCAGTTGCTTTCTCATGACTCTCAAGGTCATAGCAGCCTCGGTGGGCGATACCAACACATTCAATCCAGCCGTAGCTTCCTTCAATTTCGGCATCCCAACAATCCATGGCGTAATGCGCCATCTCATCTTGTTCATGCTGGCGGAAACGAAGGCGCTCAGGGTCTATGCCAACATCGGTCAAAAAATCCCACGTGATGCCCATGAATTTAGCAACGGTTGAATGGCGAATAAGTCCTTGCTTACATGCTTCATTCAAGGTCATTTTTGTCGGTTCTTTTCCGTCAGCGATCAGGGTTATTGGATTGCCATCCCAGGGCGTCAGGTCATCGTTCAAGTCCGCCTCAGGGTCGATGAAATACTCCAACTCAGCCATGTTGAATTCTCGGAGGCGAATCATGCCTTGCCTCGGAGCAATTTCGTTTCGATACCCCTTTCCAACCTGCATGGCGCCAAAGGGCAGCCGGTCCCTGAAATGCCGTAGCAGGGCTCCATAGGAGGTGAACATGCCCTGAGCAGTTTCAGGTCGCAAGAATCCAGGCCGGCCTGATGGGCCTGCGCCAATGGTGGTGTTGAACATGAGGTTTTGGGCCGTCACCTCGCTCCATTCTTGTGCACCACAGGCTGGGCAGGTCGGTTTGAGGTCAAACAACAGCGTTTGCAATTCGTCCCGCTTGAGGGCGTCGGGATTGGGATGATGCCCTTCCAGCAATGTATCCGCACGACTGGCCTCTTCGCACTTCAGACACTGGGTCATGAAATCGGAAAATTCCCCTACGTGGCCGCTTGCTTCGAGAACGGCATAGGGCGTGACCGTTGGACAGGATAATTCAACGACGTTGCCCAAGCGTAGCCAGTGGTCCAACCAGCGCTGGTTGATGCGTGAACGCATTCGTCCACCGACCGGACCGAAATCGTACAAGCCCTTGGCCCCACCGTGGATTTCAAAGGCAGGGAGAAGAAAACCACGCCGTTTGAGCATTTCACTCAAACGTCCAAGACGGCCGTCCTCAGTCAATCACCTCGCCTCCATACCTCGGCTGATGAGGCGAACCTATGAACTTCACCACAGCGGAAGGGCTTCGCCTCATTTTATTGAGACACAGCATTATAGCCATCCACGAGAGCCCAATACCATGGGTCAAGCCATGGTGGCCATCGTTGAGGACGATTGCACCGGTTGTGACCTGTGCATCCTTCATTGCCCCTTTGAGGCTTTACTTCCGCTCCAAGTCAATCCTCCAGGCCGAAAACATGCAAAACGTCCTGTTGTCGTTCTTGAACAACGATGTGTGGGCTGCCTGTCGTGCATTGGTTCCTGTCCGACCGATGCGCTCCATGAAGTGGGTGTGCCGCCCAATGCAGCGATTTCTCCTCTTGTTTTTCACGGTGAAGGACCGAAAACTGAAGCCGTTGTTCGTTGGAAAAAACGATCCACGCGCTGGCCCTGATGTTTCCTCAATTTAGCGTAATCTTTTTTTATATACTCAGTTCGCTCCAACACAATAGGGTGGACAAAACAAATGGCAGAGATTGTTTACTTGGATTCTCCATTGGAATCCGAGGCATTGCTTGAACGGTTATGCCCACCCGTTCGACAGTGGTTCAAGGATAAATTTCCGGATTTCACAAGGCCTCAAAAACTGGCCATCCCGGCGATCATGGACAAGCAGCACCTCCTGCTTTGTTCACCCACAGGTTCGGGTAAAACGTTGGCATTCGGGCTCCCGTTAATTGAAAGAGTGTCCCCGGCTGATCGTAATCGTCCTACGGCTTTGATTCTGAC
>CALGEM010000235.1 GCA_937881505.1 uncultured euryarchaeote | reverse complement strand
CCAACCATGAGTCCCAAAGCGCGGGCAAATTTTTCTGCTGCGGCAGGGTCGTGGAGGTGCCGTTGGTCCCCTGCCATGCTCAGCGGAATGAATTCAAATTAACCAAATCTTCGGCGAGTTAAACATCGCCAAACCAACCACCACTTGTACGTGGCAGAATGGGGGATATGTCCGTTTCAAATGAGGCCCATGGAAAGGACTTCGATTTCGCCAACGCCGTGGATCTCAGCCATCTTGGCTTCAAACGCGTCAGCAAGACCTTCGCCATCGTTCATCTTGACGTGAACTTGGACGAACTTGAGACCGAAGGCCAACGGCTTGGTCTCAATGGCTTGAATGTCGTAATCATCGTTGCGAAGGGTCGCAATCGTCTCTGCGATGGCGTCCGTGTCGACGTTTTCAAGGTCAGAATCTGGATTCACTTTGTAAGTCATGACTACCATACCCATAGTATCACCTCAGGGACCAACAAACCCACAGTTGGGGCACTTGTACAACACACCTTGGTTTCGCACTCGAGGGCTTCGGCCAATGGGTTGGAAGCATCCAGGGCAAGGGAAGGTGGTTGAACCTTCTTCAGCAAGGGGGATGCCTGACGACGTACAGACTTGTGCTCGTTCACTCATGGGAATGGCTCCTAACGAAGTCGCCCACGGTCTCCCCCTCTTTATGGTTGCGTGAGAAGCAAGCAGAAGTTCAGGCATCAAATCGTTGCACGATGCTCAATTTCCCATGCTTCCCGGTGCTCACCACAAGCGCTCCGTCTCGCGACCTGCACCAACCGGATTCAATGCGGACAACGTCGCCGACGTTGATTGAATTCACCTGGTCGCCCCAAAAGACAAGACCCACCAAGCCCGTTTCATCACGTCCACAAGCGGCTGCGACCGGCCCGGTATAACTCGCCGAGGCGATCATCCTGCGAGGATACATGCGCAAAACGACCAGTTCAAGTCGGCGAACAGGCGTGTTGGGACGGAGGTTTTCGATACGATTGGCGGGCGTTGGCCATGTCAGACCGGGATGGTTGTTCATGACCCCCGAACATCTGCTCAATGTTCTTCAAGCCCATCGTCGGATTTCTTCCGGCGGACACGGAAGGAAGAGGCTACAGGTTCTGGGTCTGCTTCGATTTCCTCGCCACCCACCAGTTTGTTGACTGCCGCCTCATACCGCTCACGAACCGAGACTTTGGGTGCTTTCCAAGGCGTGTGATGCTTGCAGACAAGGTAGACTTCGGAGGATGAATTGCGTGAAGCGTCGGGTGAAAACCGGCGCACGCTCGAGAAGTGCGGTCGAACTGCTGCGATGAGTTCCTCCACCCCGATGCCTTGGAACAATTTGGTGGTGAAGCCACCGCCTTTCTTGAGCAAAGGCAGCGCGAAGTCAAACACATCGGCCACCAAGGTCATGGCTACCGACTGGTCCATGTCCCACTTGCCGGTGATGTGCGGGGAAATATCGGAGACGATGACGTTGAGGGTCTCCCCATCAAGTTCCTCGAGTATTCGTTCTTGGGTCAAGGGGTCGGTGATGTCGCCCGTCAAGAGAATCGCTCCTTCCACCGGTGCGCATGGCTGGAGGTCAACACCCACCACCTTGCCGGCATCACCCACGAGTTCAACGGCAACTTGGGCCCAACCGCCGGGGTGGCATCCAACATCGAGGACAAAATCGCCTTCACGGACCAGATTAAATCGCTCTTGAATTTGCTTGAGTTTGAACGCCGACCGAGCACGATAGCCGCTGGCTTTGGCTTGCTTACGCCACGAATCACGCTTGTGATTCTCCACCCAGTGGTCCGCCATCGAGAAGGCCTCACCCTGTCGGCCCGTTCTCGCCCTCATCAATCCTTTTCTCAAAACGAAGAGAAAGCAAGGAATCAAGGCGTTGGCCGATGTGGCCGAAACAACCACGGAGGACGACCCATGAAGTTGAACCCCGCCGCCTTCCTCTGCGTTGCAGCAGCCCTCATGGTTGCAACCTTGAGCGTGCAGGCCACCGTGGTCAATTTGAGCACCTCGTTTGAGCAACCAGTAGCCACCGAAGGAGGTGGCCGTACCTTGTTGGTTGAGGAGATCACCGCAACACATTGTGTATCTTGTGCCGAAATAGACCCGGAATTGCTCCAAGTTGCTGATAGCCACGGCTCGCGAATTGCCCTCGTGGCTTTGCACCCCTCCGACGGATTTGACGCCTTCCAACCAGCGGCCGCTCAGCATCGTATTGAACGCCTCAATTTGTCAAACCCCAACGTGGCTCAATCAACGCCAACCTTTGTGGTTGAGGCCGGAGAACCTCGCCGCGGCTATGATGCGTGGACTGATGTTCAGCGAGACATCCTGAACGCTGAACTGGCCCGCCAAGACGCCAGTGAGCTCGACGTTGAAGTGGTGAAAACCGACAACGGCTATCGTGCCAGCGTCAATCACGCGGATTTGGTGTCCAACAACGAAACACAACTCACCTTGATGGTCATAGAACACGGCAAAAGGATGCCAGAGAATGCAGTGAATCCAGGAGGCGATCACAGAGACCGTGTGGTGGTGGGTTTGGCCGAGTGTGCATTGGACAACAACACCATCACCGCCTCGGTTGGTTTGTTGAGCGCCACCGTAGAGAGCACCTGTGAAACTTCGTTTTCCATCGAATTTGAAAACCTGAGTTCTTGGAGCGTTTTGCTGGTCCACGAAGCCACAGCAGCGGCGTTGGCCAACGGAGAAGACCCATCATCCCACGGGGCTGTGGAGTTGGCGTTCAGGGACCGAGCAGCAACGGACGAGGAGGTGGGCAATGTTGGCACCCTCTTATTGGTGGTATGCGGCATATTGGCAATGGCCTCAGTTGTTCGGAAAAAGTAATTTTTTCTTCATTTTTCTCCGATGTCCCCTACGAAACCGGAAGAAATATTCCGAAATCCGGAATATAGACTCACGGGAAGAAGAAGGATTGATAAACTGTAAGACCAATGTAATACCATGACAAACACATGGGAAGACGTCACTTGGGAAACCGAGACACCCCGCAAAGAATGGGTGGTGGAGTATTACGCCAAGGTGGGAAGCGAGACCACGCACCACTTGTCTGTTCTTCACGGGGATGACATGGAAGCCGTGCAGCGCATGTTGATGCATGAACTGCGTTCGACCTATACGGAGGCCTCGGAAATCGAAGTCACCGTGCTGCGTATGGAAGAAATTGAGACCGAGCCAAACGTCGCCATGTTCAACGGCACCTTCACGCCCTGATCATGCCTTTTCCCGGTAGACAAGTTCGATGTATTGCTTGTCCTCGAGGATGAGATTCTGGAAATCGTAGACTTGTTCACGGGTGTTGGGGTCAACCACGATTTGGTTGTTTTCGCCGTAGCTGTAGTTGTTCAGGAACATCAAGAATTCGTGGTTCTCATCAACTCGATGGTCGTCGAAGCCCGTTTCGTCCATGTGCTTACCCCAAATATCGAAGAAGGCCTCCAGGGGCGCTTCAATACCGGTTTCCTTGAATTCAACGTGAATTTTACCGGATGTGTCGTGCGTGTGGAGCGGACGCATGGTGCACCCTGGGTCGTTCAAGCCAACGTTGCCGGGAATTTCAACCTCCTCGCCGAGAACCGAGATGTAGACCATGGGATGGTAGTGTTCGGCGAGACCGGAATGCCCTCCTACGCACTCATCAGCGAGGGCGTGGCGTTCGTCAGCGGTTGAGTACAAGGGCCCACCATCGCTTTGACCCAAGAGGAAACCCAAACCGGAAAGAGCAGCGACCGTAATCAGCAACCAAAACAACGATTCCTTGTTCATTTTGCTCACCAGAATTACTTCTAATCATCCTTCTTATTCTCGGCCTCAGCAGGTGCCTCGTCGTTCCATAGGCCTTCTTCGTGCATCTTGCCGGCACGCCAGAATCCAAAGAGACAAACCACGTTTGCAATGTGGGCCATCGTACAGAATTGACATATCTTCTCCATGGCAATTTCGTACGAAATCAGCAGAGCAATGATTGGAACACCGAAGGCGGTCATGTACATCCCGTACTTGAGGTACTTCTCAGCCCACAGAGCATCAGGTTCCTTTGACACGGAGTTGGTGATGAACATCAAAGCGCCAAAAGCAAACATACCGATCATGCCCCAAGGCAGACCAAACACCGGGTCTGTGTTGTATTGGGCGTTTCCGAGAACATCATCACATGAAAACACGGTGGCGCTCGAACAGACATTGCCGCCCTCACTGATTTTGTTGGATATCCACAAGGTATGAACCGAAACGACAAATCCTGCCAAGACCACGAGATTCATGCCCAACATGTGGCGGCGCCGGGCATGCTTGAGCAAGGGCTCACGCCCCGATAGAGAGGCACCAAGTCCATCGCCCGCTTTGGTCATCAAGACCAAACCAAAAACGATGGGAACGATGTAAGCGATGAGGAGAAGGTTCTGGTCAATCATGGTCAGGCCTCCTGTGGTGTGATGCGCATGATGGCCTCAAACACCGTTTCTTGCGTGTTCTCGGTGGAGGTCCATGCGACAATGCCATCGGGTTGAATCAAGAAGTAAGCAGGAGTTCCCGGAACTTTCCATTCCTTCATGTTGTCTTGGTCGATGTCATCGATGTAGACGAAACGGTGGGCCTGGCCTGCGCGCTCTGCGCAAGCGTTGTCAGCACAAACTTCCTCACCGGATTTATCTCTGAAGGCGACGATTTCGTCTTGGCTCGTCTCGTGGCCAGGGATGTCAAGCTCTGTGGCGCTGGCGATGAAATTGACGACGGGGCCGTCCCATGGACCCATGCCGGGGTTGGTTTGGTGTGAGGCGCGGAGTTTCATGAAGTACTCAGCATCGTATCCCATGTCATCGGCTGAGCGAACACAGAACGGACAATCCGTGTCCATGAATTCAACCACAAGCCACTGGCCATCACTGTCGCCAGCCGTCCAGTTCTTCGTGAGGTAATTGTCCATGTCAAATTCATACCATGAACTGCCATTGTAGGCCTTGCCTTCCAACATCGGGGCTCGGTCGCCCTCTTTGGTTCCCACTTTGATGGGGTCGGTGGTCAAGGCAAGAAAAATGATGGCCACAAAGAAAAGCGCCATGACTTTGATGGCGGTATCGGTGCGTACATCGGCTTCGGTGTTGTTCTTCATCGGTTTCACTCCAGTCCAATTTCTTCAAGCAGGCACTCGGCTGTGTATCGAATAGCCTCTTCGCTGTTCATCTTCACATCAAAGCCTGCTTTGAGCATTTTCTCAATCCCGAGACGTGCACGAGGAATGTCCCCTGCCCATCCACGGTCTCCACCAGTGTATTCGATACTGGCGTCATGACAACCGGTCACATCGACGACAATCTCCGCAATTCGGCGAACGGAAGCGGTGTCGTGGCTACCGAGGTTGTACAAATTCAAAGGTTCGTTCGCTTGACTCATGACGTGCAAAATGGCATCGGCGCAATCGCCCACTTCCATGTAGGACTTTTCCTGCAGTCCGTTGCCCAGCACTTCCAAGCGGGACGGGTCGTTTTTGAGCTTGTGAATGAAATCGAAGATGACACCGTGCGTACCGCGTGCACCGATGATGTTGGCAAAACGGAAAATCCATGCCTGCAGACCGAAGGTCCCGACCCAACTGCTGATGAGGCCTTCGCCAGCCTGCTTGCTTGCACCGTAGAGTGAAATGGGCATGCATGGGCCGTGGTCTTCTGGCGTTGGAAGAGGTGCATCTTCTCCATAGACTACCGAACTGGAAGCAAAAGCGATCTTCTTCACGCCGGCGACTCGCATGGCTTCGAGAATGTTGTACGTTGCCACCGTGCCCTGCTTGAGATCGGTGTCGGTGATGCGTGTGCCAAGGCGAATATCGGGATTCGCAGCGAGATGGAAGACACAGTCAATGTCCATGGCCATGGCCTTGTTGACATCCTCGGGATGGCAAATATCTCCCTCAACCAAGGTCACATGACCTGTATCAATGTGGTTTTGGATGAAGGAGGCATGGCCGCTGGAGAGGTTATCAATCACCACGACGCTATCTCCCCTCGCAACCAATCGGTCGATGAGATGCGAACCGATGAAACCCGCGCCACCAGTGACCAAGGCTCGCATGCACCGACCACCAAAACCGCTCGTATAAGGGAAATGGTTCCAGCGTGCAGACCTGTGGTAGGCTTAATGTTGGTTGATGTGATTCGTTCTGGTCCTGAGGAACAAGACTCGGGGGAGGTGAATACATGAAGAAATCTGAAACAGAAAAGAAGACGGAATCGTTGGACAACAACATCCTGGTGGGGTATGTTCGTCGAAGCAACGCCGGTGGAGCGCTCAAGCTTTCCATCAACACCGCAGCGTTCGCTGACTGCAGCACCTACATGACCAGTGACGGACAAGCCTACGTCCCACTCGTGATCTCGATGGGCGCCTTGCAAAAAGTCCTCTCGGGCGAGCGTGCTGTGACCACCGTCACCCAACTCCACGACTGATGCCTCCATGGCCCTTCGTGCAGTTCCTTCTCTCTGAGAAGTACAACGCTGCGTGGTTGTCCACGGCCAATCTCACAGCCATTCTTTTGATTTAGAAATGATTTTTTTAAATATCCATATATAGAACATCGCCGACGGAATCCCATGCCTCAAGGTGAAGTGCCGCCCAGTGCGGCGAAACCTCACATCATTGCAGGCATGCCAATGTACAACGAGGAAGAGACCATTGGGTCGGTTGTCACTCGGGCACTTCGCTATGTGGATGAGGTCATCTGCATTGACGACGGTTCATCCGACGCTTCCGCCCGTATTGCCGAAGCCTGTGGCGCCACCGTGATTCGACACCGGGTCAACCGTGGCTACGGTGGTGCCCTGAAGACCCTCTTCCTGCGTGCAACCGAACTCGATGCCGACGCACTCGTTCTCTTGGACTCGGATGGCCAGCACGAAACCTCCGACATTCCCAAACTCCTCGCTCCCATTCTCGCCGGCGAGGCCGATTTCGCCATTGGATCCCGATTTGTGGACGGCGGCGGTGGCACAGACATGCCCGCCTACCGCCGACTCGGCATCAAGGTCATCACGGCCGCCTCAAACCTCTCCAGCGACCTCGGTATTCGAGACACACAATCCGGATTCCGTGCCTTTTCACGCACCGCTCTTGAGCGTCTTCGTTTTGATTCAGAAGGGATGGAACTCTCCCTTGAGATGCTCGAAGACGCACACGAAAAACAACTCAAGGTGCTCGAGGTGCCCACCGTCATCCGCTATGATGTTCCAAAGGGCTCCAACTTCACCGCCGTGTCTCACGGCTTCACCGTGATGACATGGGCGCTTCTCTCACTCTCTCAAAAGAAACCCTTGCTGGTTCTCGGGCTTCCTGGCTTTGGACTCCTTGCCGCTGGGGCAGCCATGGGTTTCAGCACTGCGCAAGGCTTCACGATGCAAGTTGACAGCATCATCGGATCGGGTATATCCGCCGTGTGGATTGGTCTGCTTGGCCTTGCACTCATGGCCACGGGACTTGTTTTGCAAAGCGCTCAGCGCTTCCTTCGCTTGCTCCTCGTCCGTGAATTTGGACTGGACTGATCAGCCCACCGCTTGCAACAGCAAGGGGAGAGCGGTTGACACGACAAAAAATCCAAAGAAAACAAACATGGCAATACGAACGGTCTTCTGGTTTTTCTCGTCCTTCTCGTTTTGCTCGATGCAGGCCTGCTCCTTACAAACACGTGGCTCGGCCTTGACTGAAATGGGTTCGTGGCAAATACGACAGTGCTTGTGAGGAGATACTTTTCCACCACCAGCGATGTTGCCAACAAACTTGCTTGATTTCTTGGCGACCATCTCTTTCACCCTCCTCGCATCCACCATTTCAACACCTCATGCTTTGATGATCGTACCTTCGAAGAGCTTGCCTTCAAGAGCGTCGTCAAGACGGCGAATATCCCGTCCATCCAAGACGGCCAGGTCCAAACCGGCCCCCATGGCAACTTCTACGGCAACAGGGTCGACAACGGTTGATGCACCAGGCTCCAATGGTGTGCCAACACCAACAATGCCCCCGAGTTCTTCGAGCGTCATTTCGGTCAATGCCTCTGCATCATCGTGATGCCTTGGGTCGTTGGTATAGACATGAGAGACGTTCGTGGCAATGATGCAATGTCGTGCGTGCACCGTTGCTGCAAGTTTAACCGCCACGGTATCGGTGGTGTGGCCGGGAACCGTGCCCCCCATGACCACGATGTGGTGCTGCTCAAGGAGGAGGCGGGCCTCTTCAACGGTCTGCGGGATACGCTGTGCCACATCGCAGCCAATGTCCAAGAGAAGTTGTTGAAGAACTGTGGCGTTGAGCCGTGTTCCAGCAATGCCGATTTCATCCAACTTTTCCCGGTCAGTAATCGTCTCTTTGACAAGGGAAATACCTTCTCTGGCAGGCAATCCACCTCCAACCACGAGGCCGATACGACGACCGTTGCCTTCGAGGTGGACCATCAACTGCCGCAACTGGCCCATCCACATCGAACGTGCCGCTGCTTCCTCTGGACGGAGAAGGCTCCCGCCGAGGGCGACGACATGGGTGATGCTCATCGTCCATCCTGCGGCGCGGCCATGTTTTCATCCTATCCCTCCCGAAGAGATACACCGACTCAAAACACGATGTGTGGAGGGAGATTTGAAGTGCCTTGCCACAGCCGGACAAAAGGGGAAGGCCATGTCGGACGATGCCAAGTTGTCAGCGCGCCGATTGCGCCTGAAACTTGCCCTTGAAGAACTCCGCGAAATGAAGGGGTTCGGAACCGAACTGGTCACCTTGATTATTCCACCCGACCGGCAAATTTCTGATGCTCGTAGCATGCTCCAAAACGAACACGGACAAGCTGCAAACATCAAATCCAAAGGTACACGGAAGAATGTCCAAGGTGCGATTGAATCCGCCATTTCAACACTCTCACGCTACAAAACACCCGGAGAGAACGGTTTGGCCATCTTCGTTGGCTCCATCATCATCGGAAACAACAAAAGTCGCATGGTCAACATCGTGGTGGAAGACCCACCTCAATCACTGGTTTCCTTTAGGTACCGTTGCGATTCAAGATTTGAATTGACGCAACTTGAAGAAATGCTGGTGGATAAGAAATCCTACGCCTTATTTGTGATTGACCGAGCAGAAGCCGCTTACGGTATCGCCACAGGAAAGCGGATTCACGTCCAAGAGCACCTGGTCTCCAACATCATGGGGAAGCACCGCCAAGGTGGTCAATCCGCCCAGCGTTTCGAGCGGCTCATTGAAGAAGCAGCTCACAACTTCTTCAAGCGGGCCACTGAGCATGCCTCTTCCTATTGGCTACCTCATTTGGAAAACATCCAGGCGGTCATTGTGGGCGGGCCCGGTGCCACCAAAGATTTCGTTGTCAAGAACGAATATTTCCACCATGAAATCGCGAAGAAAATCGCCAAGAC
>CALGEM010000234.1 GCA_937881505.1 uncultured euryarchaeote | reverse complement strand
AGAGAGAGCAACACCCCGGCGGCCATGGTGAAGGTGCCAAACACAAGGAACATGGCCGACAAGGCACCGGAGGACGCCTCGGCTTGTTCGCTTGCATCGAGTTGGACCGCTTGCACGCGAAGATGGACGTCATCGAGCCCGCTTTGTTGGTCAAACCAGGCTTGAATCGCAAGGATTGAGGAAGCGTTTTCTGAACCGAAACCGGAACCGGAGAACATCAACAAGGAACGGTCATCGGACTCAGCGAGGGCTAAGACCTCTGCATCGGCAAGGGAGACAAGCCCCAAGACCACTGCGTCCAAATCGGCAAGTTGGTCAAACCCTTCAACCGAAGTGTATGTCCCTCCGTGGAGGAGAACAGTGGCCGTGTCGTTGCCGTAGGCGTAGGGCAGCACGCCGGTCATGGAAAGCGAAGAAGCGTTTGAGAGGCTGAGCGCATCAAGGCGTGCCGATGTTAGGACCTGGCCTTCTTCCACTTCCAAGGTGGCTTCCTCTCCCCCAAAGGCGAGGACCATTTGGGGAAGACGGCCAAAGCCGGCAGCATCGGAAAGGACGGGAAGGCGAACGGTCTCCACCATCTCATCGCCAATGTTCCAACGCAAGACGCCGTGCTCAAAGGTGCACAAAAGGCGCTCTGCATCAAGGGCAAGGGCGGCCACACCATCGCACGCATCGGGAATATTTTCTGGGGTGCTCGATGAATCACTTGGCCACTCGGCGGCATTGACCTCCACAAAGTCAGTACCGTCGGGGGAACGGTAGTATTGGGTGTTGAGCAGACCTTCAACGCGGAGATAGAGGTCGTCATCCACCCGTACATCATAGGCGAGGACCGTGCTCGGGAGAGACACGGAGACGGCTTGGCTCGCTTGCAAGGAGAGATTCTTGTCAAATTCATGCAGTTCAAGCGAAGCCCCGTTGGAGGACAACACCCACCAGGCGTCTGCCTCACCGTCAACCGCAACCGGAGGCAAGGCGGATTCGTACAACGCCCGCTCTTCTTCACCCTCAAGGAAGACATCGGCGAGGTAGATATTCTCATCATCGAGATAGACCGCAGCAGAACCATCTTCGGTCCATGCAACGTCCACCAGACGCTGGCCTTCATCGGCCTGCCAAAGCCAAGCATCGCCGCCGTCAAGTGGCTCAAAACCGATGCCCG
>CALGEM010000233.1 GCA_937881505.1 uncultured euryarchaeote | reverse complement strand
GGTGATTTCTGCGGGTTGATAGGCATACATCTCAGCACCTGTGTACCCGTCAGTAGCACGGAAATAGATGGTATTACCAATTAATATCAAATCCCTTGGACCACTGTCTGCCGTCGACCAAGTATTGATGTTCTCCACGAGCCATGAGGATCCGTTTGAAGAATCATATGCCCAGAGTTCCTCACCGTTAATTCCGTCATCACCAGCCAAATAGAACGTATCTCCAATGTAGCTTCGAGAGCAGCACACGACGCCTGAACCAGAGCCAGGCGCAATATCAGTCAATCGCCATGAGGAAGCGTTGGAAGGGTCGTAGACCCAGAGTTCACGCCCGTTGATACCGTCGTCGGCATCGAAATACAGTCGTCCGTCAACGACTCCAATGCCGTCACTGTACCACCCTGGTTTAGAATCGCCGTAACCGCTGTTAATGTCTGCAGCGAGCCAGGTCGTTTGGTTTGCGGGAGTGTGAGCCCACAATTCCCATCCATGGGTCACGTCATCGGCATCGAAATAAAACGTACCGTCAATGACCATAGGTGCTTTCCTGTCTGGCATCAGTTCTCCTGGATTTCCAGATCCAGATCCGGGGACGATGTCAGCCACGAGCCAGCCCGTTTGGTTGGTCGCATTGTACGCGAATAATTCCTCACCGACGTCGGGATTGCAATAGTCATCACATTTGCCCGTAAAGTAAACAACATCGTCAATGTGTGCTATGTATTCTGGGTTTCCGGGGTTCCATATCCCCGGGTTGATATCGTATGCTTCCCATGCGGTAGCGTTCGAGATGTTGTATGCCCACAATTCCTTGTTCCAGTAATCGCTTGTGGTTGTGAAAACGAAAACATCGTCGCTAAGGATTGGGCTCCCGATAGTAGCGTGTGAACTACCAACGATTCCTTCTGGGTTGGAACTGGTGCTTCCAGAAATGTCAGCTGCTTCCCATAACGTGCCGTTGGATGTGTTGTATGCGATCAATTCGTATCCGTTACCAAGACTGCCTGAAAAATAGAACACGTCTCCATCGATTGCTATGAAGGCAGACGAGGAGCTACGGATCGTTGCACCTGAATTACTTTCAGCAGCGATCACTTTCCATGTTGAATCATTGGAGGTGTCATGCGCCCATAGTTGGATTGAAGAACCATCATTTGCAGAGAAATAAAGGGTATCTCCAACGAGGATGTCGAGATATTGCCCTGCACGGCTACCCCATGAAGCCGTGCTAATGTCGGTCACTTCCCACAAGGTACCGTTCGAGGGGTTGTGCGCCCACAATTCCCAACCGTTCGTTGTCGATTGTGCATTGAAATAGTGAACATCACCAATGAGGTAGTTGATTTTATTCATAGGGGTACTGCCTGGACCATTTGCGCCCGAACCTGAGTGGAGGTCAGCCACTTTCCAGGTGGAGCCATTTCCATACGTCGTAATTTGGCCGTTTACTGTGCCAATGGCAGTCGTGGTTGCCGTACTGGCATTGTAGTGGAAGGTGATGTCGTTCATTGGAACATCGAGGTACAGGTCCGCACCTTCGGCGCTCGGTATGAGTTCAGAATAGGCTGATGAAAGCCAAATGCTTGCCAAGTAAGTGATGCCACTGATGGTGGCGTTGATCTCGTAAGTTGCGTTAACCGCCTCAGCCGTTGGCGTACCGCTGATGGTGCACGTGCTGCTGTCGATGTTCAAACCAGCAGGTAGACTGGGTGTCGCAACGCATGATATCGCGTTGGTGACGTCGGTCATGCCGCCGGCTGAGCCGCTGTCCAGCCCAGTGCTGGAATCCCAAGTGTTGCTACCGGAAACCAAAACGGGTGAAGCCTGTTTCGTGCTTGAAATTATAGGTCCGCCATCGCCCAACTGACCGTGTCCGTCGTTACCCCAGCACTTCATGTCGCCGTTGTCAAGAGCCGCGCAAGTATGCGTATATCCCGCGGATACTGCAACGGCCGTTCGGCCCATACCGAGGTCAATCGCTGTGGTTGAAGGCGCGCTGATGGAGGTGTAGCCTCCCCCGTCGCCCAATTGTCCAACTGCGTCGTTACCCCAGCACTTGATGTCGCCGCTGTCGAGAATCGCGCAGGTGTGGGAAGCTCCAGCAGACATCGCAACAGCCGTTCGGCTCGTACCGAGATCAATCGCTGTCGGTGAAGGTGCGTTCAAGGACGAAGTGCTTCCATCACCCAACTCTCCAAAACCATTGTAGCCCCAGCACTTGAGGTCACCGTTGTCAAGAATTGCACAGGTGTGATACGAACCTGAAGACAGTGCAACGGCCGTTCGGCCCGTGCCGAGGTCAATCGCTGTCGGTGAAGGTTCGTTAGTGTCGAGGTTTGTCCCGCCGTCGCCCAACTGTCCATGGTTGTCTCGTCCCCAGCACGTCACGTTTCCATTGTCAAGGATGGCGCAGGTAAAGAACTCTCCAGCAGAGACCGCAACGGCCGTTCGGCCCGTTCCAAGGTCAATCGCTGTGGTTGAAGGTTCGTTACTGTCGGTGTTGGTTCCATCGCCCAATTGACCATAGTAACCACCACCCCAACATTTCAGTTCACCGTTGTCAAGAACGGCGCAAGTGTGATCAGCCCCTGCAGCAACTGCAACAGCCGTTCGGCCCGTGCCGAGGTCGATTGCTGTAGAGGGAGGTGCGTTCAGATTGACGGTGTTGCCCATGCCTAATTGCCCCTTTGAATCAGCGCCCCAGCACTTGAGATCACCATTGTCAAGGATGGCGCAAGTATGCGTATCTCCCGCAGATACTGCAACGGCCGTTCGGCCCATACCGAAGTCAATCGCTGTGGTTGAAGGTGCAGCGGTGTTGGCGGCAGTTCCACCGTCGCCCAACTGTCCGCTGTTGTCATATCCCCAGCACTTCAGGTCACCGTTGGCAAGAATGGCACAGGTGTGTTGCATCGCTCCAGCCACCTGGTTGTTCGCATAAGCAAAGGCGGGTGCGCTTGAAGAGCCACTACCCACGGTAGATGCACCACTTTCTACCAAGTGGTACAGAACACCAGTCTGTCCCGAGCTACCTACTCTGAAGAAATAATGCATATCGCCTTGGGAATTCAAGGCAAGCGCGTTGTAAGTGGGATGGACGAATCCTGAGCTATTTGCGATCGCTTGATTAACCCATGAGCCACTCTTGTTGGTTGCATATTGGAACTGAGCACTGTTCGTGCCATGTTTGGCTACGATATGCACTGTACCATCCGATTCTACGACCATATCTCCCATGGAATCCCAAGTCGATCCGGTTAATGTATAGAGGTCGCTGGACCAAGAACCACTGGCATCGTTTTTGATGACATGTTGTCCGCCTTTCCTGTAGTAAAGATGCGTGACATCATTTGAATCGATAGCAAGGTCGACACTGTAGTCACTTAGGGCGCCAGAGTCGATGAAGTCGCTAGACCAAGAACCGCCCGAGTTGTTGTACACGGAGAGATAATTTGTGTTAGCCCCTGAGGACGTTGCTTCTTGTATCATTGCTATGTACACATCACCTGCTGAATCTACGGCTATGGCGGTAGGTCCTGGATACAGGGACGAGGCGGATGCCACTGTTTCGGTTGACCAGGTTCCTGAAACGTATGAGGTGTAATTTAGGTCTCCGCCAGTAATGAACTTATTTGAGGAAATATGGATGTTGTCTGACGAATCGATGATCATAGAGATTTCTCGGCCAACCGTCTGATCCAATACAATCGGAGAAGACCAGACCCCATTCGATAGCGTCGTGTAGTACAGATTATCAATTCCATATACGATGTGCGGATTATCATTTGAATCAACGGCAATGGCATTGGCGTATCCCATCCCATATGGTCCTGAATCAATCAGAGTTGTCGTCCAAGAACCGCCGGAATTTGTCGAATAATGGATTCCCGAAGGTGTGGTACCGCCCCTGTAACATGCGTCATAGTGAGTCAAATGATGATGGTCGTTTGAATCCATAACATGGCTAATGTATTCATATCCGCAACCAGATAAAATCCCAACCGGCACTCCATTTTGCATGGCGCGATCAATCGTCGCACTGGTATTGAACTGGAAGGTGATGTCGTCCATCGGCACGCCGACCGAAAGATCGGCACCTTCGACGCTCGGTGTGAGTTCGAGGTAGGATGCTGAAAGATAGATGCTGGCCTGATACGTGACCCCATCTTGAACAGCGCTGATGTTGTAAGTTTGGTTGGTGAAAGGAGATGATGGTGTACCGCTAATGATGCAGTTGTTCATCGAGAGACCTGGTGGAAGGTTCGGTGAAGAAGTGCAAGAAGTGAATTGCGAAATTGGCATTGAAGCGCCAGTACCGAGATTGACAAAGGGGAGGTTATCGCCCATTTCATTAGGATCGTTGCCTTTCGTGATTCCACTCTCAATGCCAAGCCAGCCTCCTGTGTTACCATCTCCGTTGCTTCCCCAACATTTGAGTGACCCATTGTCAATGATGGCGCAATTATGAGAAAAGCCACCTCTAACTGCGAGCGCTTTGACACCTGTTCCAAGATTGGTTGCAACGAGGTTGTCGCCCATTTCGTTGGGCCCATCACCTATTTGCACGGTGTTGCCGATACCGAGTTGCCCGTGATGGTTACGGCCCCAGCATTTTACATCACCGTTGTCAAGAACGGCGCAAACTGCTTGGGTCAAGGCCGACAAATCAACGGCAGTTCGGCCCGTACCGAGATCGACGAACGAGAGGTCATCTCCCATCTCGTTGGGCCCATCTCCTTGATGGGTGGTGTTTCCAAGGCCAAGATTTCCGTATTGATTGAAGCCCCAGCACTTTACTGAACCGTTGTCAAAGAGGGCACATGTATGTCCATTTCCTGCGTCGATTTGAACAGGAGTGAGGCCTGTTCCAAGAGAGGTGTAGGCCAAATTGTCGCCCATCTCGCCTGCAGCGTCACCTATGGTCGTGGTGCTTCCAATTCCCAATCGCCCGTGAGTGTTCGCACCCCAACATTTGACCTGCCCGTTGTCCAAAATTGCACAGACGTGGTCGTATCCAGTTGCAATGGCAACGGCAGTTCTTCCTGTACCAAGATCAACTGCTGAGAGGTTATCGCCCATTTCGTCTGCCGCATCACCCATGGTCGTGGTGTTTCCAATGCCCAACTGGCCGTATGCGTTCCTGCCCCAACACTTCACAGAACCATTGTCCAAAAGAGCGCAAGAAAAGCCGTTACCAACGGAAACATCAACCGCAGTTCGACCTGTGCCGAGGTCTACTGCTGAGAGGTTATCACCCATTCTTTCTGCCGTATCACCCATGGTCGTGGTGTTTCCAATGCCCAACTGCCCATTGTTGTTGAAGCCCCAGCACTTCACTGTACCATCGTCAAGAACAGCGCACGTGTGAGGAGAGGCCGAGTGGAGGCTTGCTGATATCGATGTGGCCGTACGCCCCGTACCGAGGTTTGTGACAACCAAAGCATCGCCCATTTCACCAGGACCATCTCCAATGTTCTGGGTCGCGAAGTTACCAAGACGACCGTTTGTGTACAGTCCCCAACACTTGACCGAACCGTTGTCCAAGAGGCTACAGGCATGATTGTATCCCAAAGCAAGTGAAGATGAACTCGCACTGTTCGTTCCGAACGTGATGTCGGTCATTGGTATACCGACGATGAGATTCGCGCCTTCAGCGCTTGATGAAAGTGTATTGGCAGTTGAACCCGAGCCACTGCTCACTCCAGTACTGGAATCCCAGGTGTCACTACCAGAAACCAAAACAGGTGAGGTTTGATCGGTGTTGGTTCCACCGTCGCCCAACTGTCCACGGATATCCAATCCCCAGCACTTCATGTCTCCGTTGTCGAGGATGACGCAGGTGTGATACGCGCCTGCTGTAACAGAAACTGCTGTTCGTCCCGTACCGAGTGGTGGAACTACTGCGGGCGATTGATATGCCCCGTTGTTCTCAGAACCACCATTACCCAACTGTCCATCGGTTTCAGACCCCCAACACTTGAGGGAGCCATCATCAAGAATGGCGCAGACGTGATACTTACCACCGTCAATGGCAACGGCTGTTCGTCCCGTACCGAGATCTACTGGAGTGGATGGGGGCGAGTTTTGGTTCAATGAATTACCGTTACCCAACTGCCCACTGCCATCCAGTCCCCAGCACTTGATGGAGCCATCATCAAGAATGGCACAGGTGTACTCCCGAAGAGCAGCCACCGCAATAGCCGTTCGGCCCGTGCCGAGATTTACTGAAACAGGTGAAAATTGATTAGTGTTGGTCCCGCCATCGCCCAACTGCCCATAGTTGTCACTCCCCCAACACTTCAGGTCGCCGTTGTCGAGGATAGCACAGGTAGTGTACCAACTAGAGGAAATGGCAACGGCCGTTCGGCCCGTGCCGAGATCAATCGCTGTGGATGAAGGTGCGTTGGTGTCGGTGTTGATTCCACCATCGCCCAACTGTCCTTCAACATCACGCCCCCAGCATTTGACATCTCCGTTGTCGAGAACTGCACAGGTGTGAAACCGGCCAGTCGCAACAGAAATCGCTGTTCGGCCTGTGCCGAGATCTACCCAAGCAGGTGTGTTTTGTACCGTTGGATTGGTACCTATGCCCAACTGACCATTAGCCCCATTACCCCAGCACTTTAGCGAGCCGTTATCAAGGATGGCGCAGACGTGTCGCTCAGAAGCAGACACCTCAACAGCCGTTCGTCCCGTTCCGAGATCAATTGCAGTGGCCGGGGGTGCGGTGAGTTGGATGCCGGCAGTATTGGTAGATCCGCCGTCACCCAACATTCCCCAGTTATCATATCCCCAGCACTTTAGGTCGCCGTTGTCAGTAATAGCGCAGGTTGTGGCATCTCCGGCATCAAGCTTGTTGTTCGCATAAGCAACGGCTGACGAGCCGCCCGTTTCCATGACGTCATCGGTTTCATCCAACGTTTCTTCGCCATTTGTCCATGGGTTGAGATTCTCGAGATACCCGACTTGCGTCATCAATATCATGAGCGTTATCAACAACAGAGATTTGTTCGTATTTGCATAGCGTGCGCTGGCCATATTCACGACTGCGAATAACCTATGTTATTGATTTTCCCTTTAGGAATAGGGTTGAAATCTGTCCCAAATTTGTCTAAATTTTATCCTGCAGAATCTATTTTTTGTTGACGGCGCATTCGCTTCTTTTCTTGGACTGATTCAAACATGGCCATAGCCATACCCAAATCGTGTTGCTGCTTGCGTTCGCGTAGATCCAATTCCTTGCTTCTTAGGATATCGAGAATTTCGGCTTTGGACATGGCTTTGTTACGAGCGAGTTCGGCTTCATGGGCTTGGTTGCGATGCTTGTTGGCCCATTCTGCTTCTGCAATGGAACCTTCCGCTTTGATTTGAGCGATACGTGGCTCGGCCTTGGCTCGTTCAGTGGCTGCTATTCCTGCCATTTGCGAACGAGCCGTATAATCGGCTCGACGCTGTTGAGTAGCCAGTTGTGCATCGAAGTGAATCTGTTCTCGCTCGGCTTGAATGGAAGCATGTTCGGCCATGTTGTTGACATGTTCACGTTCAGCTTCAAGTCGAACCTTGTCCGATTGTTTCCAGGTGATGAAGG
>CALGEM010000232.1 GCA_937881505.1 uncultured euryarchaeote | reverse complement strand
GGGCCAACCTGTTTGAGAGGTCATGCCGGCCGTGGCGTGAAGAAGGGCGATGCTTCCCCTCTTTTTCCGGTGTTTTGGAGATGGGTTCAAGTGCTTTGGATGCCCAAGTAGATGCATGGAGCCGAAAGCCAAGGCGATGTTCATCCTTTGCCTTCTCGTGGCCAGTGTTCTTCCCTTGACCGCCCACGGCGAACAAAGCGGTGGGGTTCAAGCCTCAGAATTCACCATGTCCCTCACCCCCCAAGAGCCCGTCATGGGTGGTTCTGTGGATATTGATGTCATTCTGTACAACAGCCAGCAGAGCGACGCGTTCAACGTCCAAATTGCGTTTTACAAAGAGAACATTGCCTCATCCAACCGTCTTTTCTTTGATGAGGTAACGATTCCTGCTGAATCGACGTACACCGCCAGCACCACGTGGTCGGGCCTGACCGAAGGAAGCCACAAAGTGTGGTTTGAATTCTCGGCCGGCGGCGATATTGAAGCCCGATTCAACAAGGAATTCAACGTCTCAGGCCTCGCGAATCTCCGCATTGATACGCTTGAGTTGACCACTCCAGCACCGGTCTACTCGGGCGATGCCGTGTCGTTGTCAACCCTCGTCTTGAATTCGGGCAGCGTTGATGCCGCTGAGACAAAACTTCTCGTTCAAGTGCCCGAATCAAACGATGTCTTGTTGACCACCCCGGCTTTGACCGCAGGCTCTTCTGCCTGGGTCAACACCACCATCACCGCTCCCAGCAGCGGCGTTCACCTCGTGCAGGTCACGCCCGACGCCGAGAACGCAGTCGAAGAGGCCTCGGAAATGAACAAGATGACCGAAGTTGAACTGGTCGTCGCCACCCGCATGGATTTGAGTTTCAAAGACGACTTAACGGTCACCACCGCAGAGGGTGCGCTCGAAGGCCCATGGACCGTTGAAGGCACGATGGTGCGCACCAACGGCACCGGACCACTCGATGTTCCCGTTCGTCTTCAGTTGTCCACGCCCTCGGGTGGGTTGATCACCGGTCTGCCGTTCACGGTCCCCTTCACCGGCGTGGGCTACACGGAGAAAGCCTTCAGCGCTGAATTGAACGCATCCACCCTCGCGTCACTGCCCGATGGCGACCATGTGGTGTCGGCTAAAATCAACCCGTTCAACGAAGCCGGTTTTGAACAAGAACGAACCGATAATGACATGGCTTCGGGCGTGTTAACCATCTATCCAATTCCGGATGTCTATGTTGATGCCAACGCGCTTCCGACCGTACCCTCCGTTCAATCAGGCGAGGATGTGGAATGGCGGGTGACCATGGAAAACACGGGTGATATCGGTGTTTCAGGCAATATTCAGTACACCTTTGACGGTCTTGAGGGCCAATCTCCTCCCATTTTGCTCGACGCTGGTGAGGCTTTCACATGGACGATTTCCCTTCCCACCGCTCTGGGCGCTCACACCGCTGAATTCGAAAGTCAATGGGTCGCTGCCCAAGGCAGTTGGGACGCGAACAAGCAGAACTCCTTCGCCACGGGCACGGTCCTGGTGGAATCAAAACTCAAACTGGATTGGGAATACGCTTCCCTTGAATTGTTGAACGTGGACAACGAAGTGCCAACCATGCCGTTGGCCGATGGTGAGGTTTACACGCTCAGCATCGGTTTGACCAGCCAAGAGACGGGCGAGGCAAACTACACCTGTCAAGACGCCAGCAACACGATTCTTTCCACCATGGCGGTCAACGTCGAGAACCGAGGCGACCGTGCAGAACTCTCCTGCACGTTTACGGCGACGGCGGCCATGACCAGCATCCGACTTATTCCCGAAGACACCTCGGTCAGCACGACGTTTTCACGTTCCTTCGCCACCCTTGCGAGCAACAACGGTGGCGATACGACAGGCTCCGGCTCGGAATCGGGAACCGTGGCCTTGTTCGGTGCGGTGGCTGTAGCCCTCATCGGGGCCTTGGTGGCCGCCGTCGTCCTTACCCGAGAGCGAGAAGAAGAGGTTGAACGGGACATCTACGAATACTGCCCTGCTTGCGATGGAGAACTCGAGGGCACCGAAGACCGGTGCCCACACTGCATGTTCAACCTGAAGAAAGCACGAAACCAATTCCACGATTGCCACGAGTGCGGTGAATCCATCCCCGACCTGCTGGAGAACTGTGTGTACTGCGGTGCGCCTCAGGATGTCTCGTCCTTCTTCGAGCGAAGGGAGCGAAGAGAGCGCCGAGAGGTCGTCAAGGAGGAGGTCGCTCTGCCCGAAGACGACGAAGACGAAATCGTCACAGGCACCCAAAACTTCGCCGATGCCGTCAAGGAATTCGGCTTTGACGAGGAACACCTCGAAGAGGAATGGGACACCAATATCGAAGCCGCTGAGGCTGAGGTGGAAGCCGCTTACGACCGTCGTCACGCGGATGAGATGGCGATGGAAGACATGACGGAAGAAGAAATTGAAGCCTACAAGGAACAGGTCACCACCACCTTGCGCTCTCCGTCAGAAACCACCGACAAGGGGATTGATTCCATTCTCTCGGAGAAGGGCGAACTCAAATCGCTCGAACAAGAAACCGGTGAACTCAGCGCATCCGACGCTGCGATTCGGGAGCAACTGTTTGAGATCACGGGCGAGGAAGGCGTCCTGCCCGGTGAGAAGGTCAAGGTGGGCATGAGTCTAACCGATTCGTCCTTTGCTGGCAACGAAGTCGAGGAAGCCACGGCCAACTTCGCCTTTGACGATGATGACGACAAACCGCTTTCTGCCTCGGTGAAGGCCGACGAGGCTCCGGCCAAGGCCAGAAAGCCCGCTCGCCGCCGACCGTCCCGTCAAGCAAAGAAGGAAGAACCCACCCAGACCGATGAGTGCGGTGCTTGTGGTGCTGACCTTCCAGCCGGTGCGATGGAGTGCAGTGTCTGCGGTGCGAAGTTTGGTTGAGTGTCTGTCGGCGTTCATAGGGCTCGTCATCGCCGGAGCTCGGCCTCCGTTCGCTTCATTCAGACGCCCATACGATGGTTCACACCGTTTTCAAATGCTCGGCAGTGGAACAGCGAGTGCTTCATAGGGTCGTGGCTTGTGGTCAAGGCATGCGGCGACCCGGACTCGGTGCGGCCCTCCTCATGGCGGTGCTGATGGCGTCCACTTCGGGTTGCATGGGACTCATCGCTGCCCGTGAGTCGGTCGAAGGGCTTCGTGATCCTGCTTACGAGGATTTCAACAACAAGAAAATCAGCATCGTCCATCAATTTACGACGTTCACCGATTATGCCGTTGAATACACCAACCGCTCAACCTTTTCTGTGAACGAGCAGACCACGGAAATCAACGTTTACTTCAAAGCCACGTTTGAACTCTCACGAAACCTCCCTTCGAGTTTCTGGGACAACGAAAGCCGTTATGTTCGAGCCACCCTCACCGACGCAGAGGGTATGGTCCAGTGGGAACAGGACGTGAGCGAGGACGCCAATCCACTTGAGGAAACGCTGGAGCCCAACCCGTCCTTTGCCAACGGTGAATGGGTTCTTGACGTCAAGGCCCGAGGTGGAGGAGACAACACCGTCGTCTCGGTCAACGATAACTTCGTCATCATCGTGACCATCACCAACACGTGCATCCAGTACCCGTTGGTTGAGGATTGTTTCTGATTCAAACCAGGCTTGCATCACAAGCATGCCGGCGTGAGCAGTGTTGACACTTCCCCGGACGTTCGTGGTTTCGCACCGCACCGCCTTCCGCCATCACCTGTTGTATGGTTTGAATTTGGTTGAAGAGTTCCTCTTTGGCTGTATCGTCCCATGGGAGTTGGTGCAGGTTGTCCTGTCCGTAGCGCAACAAAGCATAGGGTGGGGAGCGACCGGTGGTTTTCTCAACCAAGCGAGCATAAGCCAAGGCCTGAAGTCGATGAGAGTCATGAGGGCGCTTGGGGACTTTTCCAGTCTTCTGTTCAACCGGAATGAATTCCGAATCGATGATGACGATTTGGTCGGGACGTCCTCGCAGCCCAGTTTCCTCGTCAATCAATAACTGGGCTTTGTCCTCGTCGTCGGAATAGGAAATCTCATCGTTGACTTTCAGGTTGTTCTCCTCGGCCAATTGTTGCGCCAACTCGTTTGCTTTCAGGGCGCGACGAAGCATAACCGATGCCAGCAGGGTCCAGCCCAAGGTGGTGAAGGCCAACACAAAGGAAGCTTGTTCCCGGTCGTCAGCGAACAGGAGGGCACTTGAATGCAGGGCCAGCACAATCGCAGAGATGAACATGAACGTCTCAAGCAGGCCGGCCTGAAACCACCCGCCCATGAAACCACGTGGCTCAAAGACCGGGTCGATGGTGTCTACATGTCCTTCTGTTTTTGGCAGGAATGGACGATTGAGGCCAATGGCGTTGCGCCAGGGCACCAACAACGCCACCACGCCCACCAAGAGGAAGGAGAGGGCGCCAACGGCGAGGAATCGTGAAAATTCGAGCACATTAAGGTCCATGTCGTCAATATAACGGAAAGCGATGGTGTCGATGAGTAAAATCACGATAACGCTGAACCACCACTGCCAGATGAGCAAGTTGCGTTGCGTTTGGAATTGATGGCCTTTGAAATCCATGATGGATTCGTGAATGACTTGGTGCTGGCGTTTTCCTTCTTCAATCGCCTCGCTCTCTCCGCTGATTCCAGTCGCGGCGAGGTGCCAAGAAAGGGGGCAGTAGGTGTAGCGCTCAAGGTCGCTGGCGCTGACGGGTAACGCCTTGCCATCAGGCGTTTGCCATCCTCCATCCTCACCTTTCATGGCGTTTGGATGCGTGGGAGCGCTTCCTTCGGGAACCGCTTTCTCCGCCGCCATATCTGGGCACGGCAAGACCTCTTTATTGAGTCCTTTTCCGCCTTGTGTGGTGTTGTTCTCACCGGAAATCAACGACGGAACCCGACGAAGCGGTTTAATACAGGGGGTTTGTGGGCGGCTTGCTGTGGTTCAACATGTCCGAAGAAGCCAGTCTACTCGTGTCCGCCGAAACCTACGAGGAGAACGCCGTGAACATCGGTACCCAACAGAAGAGCGCTG
>CALGEM010000231.1 GCA_937881505.1 uncultured euryarchaeote | reverse complement strand
TGCCGTTTGACATGCCTGAGGCTGAAGCTGAACTGGTTGAAGGTTGGTGGACTGAGTACGGCGGTATGCGATTCGGTATGCTCTTCATGGCCGAATACATTCGTACCTACGCCGCTTGTTTCCTGTTCACTCACTTCTTCCTTGGCGGCTGGCACCTGCCCTTCCAAGGCACCATCGGCTCCATCGAATTCCTCGGAATCGGTGGCCTCTACTTGCTCGTTCCCGGCGCCGTGATGACGTTGGTGAAGTCCTGGCTCGTGTTCCTCATCGTGTTCGTGTGGGCTCGTTTCGCACTCGCTCGTATCCGAACGGACCAGATTTTGGAATTCGGGTGGCGCATGCTCCTTCCACTTGCTGTATTGCAAGTTGTGTTGGCACTCGTTTACCGATTGTACCTCTTCAACCCTGACGGCATGTCGGCCAAGAACGACGTTGGCGGCGGTATGGCTTGGGACGCCTTTGGCATTCCCTACCTCGTGCCCATCGCCACCACGCTCTTCTGGCTGGGTGTCTTCTTCGTCTATCTCAACGACGAGGACAAGTCGGTGAATCAGGAACGTATGTTCCATGTCCATACGGACAAGCCTGCGGGGACAGTCGCCCCGGGGCAGGAGTGAGGTGAACACCATGCCAATGCATCCACACGCACAACCCAATTTCAGAAACCTGTTCTGGTACCCGTTCAAGATCACGTTGATTACGGCGCTGCGAACCTTCCCGTTCATCGGGAAGCGGTTCGGCAAGCGACTTGGTGCCTACCACAACACTTCGCACCCCGAGTTCCTTGACGATGGTAGCCGAGCCCGAGCCGCCTCATCGGCAGAGATGAACGACATCACCCGACAAGAGTTCGCCCCCGACCGAGTAACCTCAGACCTCAAGCCCACGCTCTGGAAACCACAAACGGTGCAATACCCATACGAGCGTCTTGAGGACATGGAGCCTTGGCTCTTTGTCCCCGGCAACTACAACGGGCGTATCGGCGTCATTTGGGAAACGTGTACGGCGTGCAAGATGTGCGTCAACATCTGTCCGAACGACTGCCTTCACATGACCACCGAGTTGCGCGTCGACGTGCTCGACAATGCCGAAGGTGAGCATGCAGGCTTCGGTGCTGACCTTGAAGTCGGCAAGTTTGCTGCTGTTGAGGTGCCTGAAGTTGTGGCTGAACTCGACAGTTTCAACCACGTCACGGCCCACACCGCCCCACCCGAAGAATGGCGCTTCGCCGAAGTGCTCGACCTCTCGGGTGAATCCGCCACTGTTCGATGGAACGACTCCGGCGAGGAAGCCATCGTGGCCACCTCCGACCTCTACCCTGCCGACGACCAAATTGTCTCTGGACGCATTGACCTCGGTCGCTGCATGTTCTGTGGCTTGTGCATGGAAGCTTGCGGCTTCACCTCGTTCTTCATGACCAACGAATACGACGGCATGTCCGGTTTCACCCGCCAAGACCTGTGGTTTGACGCTTCCCGCACCCGTGTCCTACCCGGTGTTCACCAGGAAGCGGTTGATGCAGAATTGGCCAAGCGAGCGTCCAAAGAACGCGACAAGCGAGCCAAGAAGGCGGCCAAAGCCGCCGCAGAGGCCGCCAAGGGGGATGCTTGAGATGGACGTGGCCAGCGCTGCCGAAACCGGTGTCTTCTTCCTGTTTGCAGCCATTACGCTCGGTGGAGCGCTTGGTCTCATCTTTGCTCAGCGTGTGGCGCACTCAATGCTCTCGCTGATCTTCTGTTTCATGGCCGTTTCAGGAATTTTCATCCTCTTGGGCGCTGAGTTCCTCGCTGCCATTCAAATCCTGGTCTATCTGGCCAGCGTTGGTCTGGTGGTGTTGTTTGGTATCATGTTGACACGACGCCAAATTCTCGAGGAGGACTTTGAATGAAGTTCACCTCGCTGTTCACCCGTCTGGGTCTTTTGGCCTTGGGCTTCATCCTCGTCGCCGTCCTCAACGATGACAGTGTCTGGGCCAACCCAGCCGCAACCACGCCCACGACCGCTGGCTTGGCAGATTCCCTGCTCAGTGAGTGGGGTCTCGCGCTCATGGTACTCGGTTTGTTGATGGCCATGGCCATGATGGGCGCCGCCTACCTTGTTCGTGATGAGCGAATGGAAAATCTTCTTTGGGAATTTGGAGGTGAAGAGGAATGATTGACCCAGCATGGGTTTCTGGCCTCTCTGCTCTGCTGTTCGTCATCGGCTTGGCCGGT
>CALGEM010000230.1 GCA_937881505.1 uncultured euryarchaeote | reverse complement strand
ATGTTCGGATCCAACCGTTGTCCGAAGTCTTGTTTTTGACACTTCTTTTGTCAAAAATATATTTTAATCCACAGGCTGAGCAGGTTTCAATGGCGTCTGCACTTGAGTACTATTCCAACTCATTCGGCGCAGACAATTTTTACGGTCTACGACTTATGATCTCTTGGTTCTCAGTGGCCGTGTTAATTTGGCTGTTTAGTCTCAGTTATCTCGTTTGGAAAGCAGATTCAAAATCAACAGAAAACAGATTCATGGCTGTTTTGTTGATTGTTGAAGGGATTAAGTCAGGTTTCATGGTCGCCGATGCCTTTCCTTACGATAGCGACTGGGAATGGTTGTGGGATTACCTTTGGGTGTTCAAAATTGAGGTGTTCTTCTATGCTCATACCGCGTCCCTTTTGTTGTACCTCAGCCTCCCAATTTACTATCGAATTGAGAAACTCAACTTCATGTTTAACCCACGCTTGCAGCAACATGCTTGGTACCTTGCTCCCTTGACTGCCTTTGTCATTTGGATGTCTGTTCGGGACATGAGTGGATTTTACATGGCCAATTCTGCTTGGTTGATTTGTTCCGAGGCTGGTGCGGAACCAACCCTCCAAATCTGGTGGGGTTCAATTCAACCCTTCATGACCGAGGCTGTTGCACAAATTGGTACATGCACGCAGTATTACGAAGTTCACTTGGTTGATGACAGCACGGCAGGCGGTCTATGGGCGATTGCCTTGGCTTCTCCACTCATCACCCTCGGTGCCCTGTTTTTCATTCGTTCATCGATGAAGACTGAGAAAGCCGCAGGCCGGGAAGGGAAATCACGATACCTCACCTCAAGGTCGCTTTACATCGGTTTCCTTGGAAAAGTCTCGGGAACCATGCTTTATTTCATCACCTTGATGTTGATCATTCCGCTTCTTAATGGTGGAAGCATGGCTACGTTTGCTGATTCGACCCTTTGGAGGTATGGAGAAGACGCAACCTCCCTTGACAGGATCAAATACTTGATTTGGACACTTGCATTGCTGATGACACCTCTCGCCATGGCTTTTGAAGCACTGATGTTCGTCCACGCTGCCCTCAATGACTCGGTCTTTGGCATTGACCAGAACTTGCGGAAGACCTTCAGGGCGGCATCGTTCACAGGAATCGGGGCCCTTCTTTTCATCACGGCCACTGAACTTATGGAGCAAGTATTGGGTCAAGGGTTACTTGGTGGTGTAGCGATTGGTGTCTTGTTCCTTGGCCTACGGGGGCCTGTTCTTTCAGTGATTGATAGCATGTCGGGCCGATTGATTCCTTCGTCTTATTCGGCTGAAGAAACCGCCTATCTTTCAGCCTACGATACGGCTATGGAAGACCGCATTATCACAACGGAAGAACGCAGGTTGCTCAAAACGTTGGCGAAAACATATGACCTCACGGATGAGCGTGTTCAAGAACTCGAAGATGAGTACGACTCCATGCTTGAGGTCCTCGAAGAGGAATGAATCTCAGATAAACTGCCATCAAATTTTCCTAGGCCTCATGTGTGCTTGGAGGTATGATGGTGCCGCAATGCATGCAATGTGCACCTTGGGCGGGTGTTGTCTTCCCACAGGACTCGCACGGAATGTAGGCGTGAAGTTCGAGCACAGCCTTCTGCTTGATCATGACCCAGGCAACCCACGCATAGGCAACGGTGAGCAGAAGGAACAGTCCAACCACCGCACCGGTGCCGAGGTTGAGAAATTGGACGCCCAAGGCAAATGCAAGGAAGACGCAGGCCGTGAAAACATAGACGGGCCATTCGAGTCGCATTCAAGCACGTCCAACATCACATGCCAAAGGACGACGGGTCAATGTCCATGTCGCCGTCTTTCATCATCTTCCGCATTTGCTTGTTCAGCTTGCGGTTGCCACCCATGCCCTTCATCATCTTGCGTGAACGGTTCCACTGACCGATGAGTTCACG
>CALGEM010000229.1 GCA_937881505.1 uncultured euryarchaeote | reverse complement strand
CGGGGAAGAGGACGATGATGGCGGGCATGATACGTCGGGTCAACATGAAGAGCACGAGGAAGGACACGATGAGGGAAATCGCCGTGCTCTCGATTTGGGTGGTTGTCAAGCCGGTCAAGACCGTTTCAAGCATGACCAAATCGCCTGTCACATGGAGTACAGCGTGGTCTTTGAGTTGGTACTTGAGCGTCCCTGAATCATCGGTTGAGCCAAGAATTTCAACGAAATTATCCACCACACGGCTTGATTCAACCGAGGTGGAGGCTTCCACTCGGATTTCATGGCGAAGGTGGACGATGGAGTTTCCATCGAGGTGAACCGTTTGTGCCAGACGCTCATCCCATGTTTCACCCGTCAAGGGGTCAGCCACGCTGCTGTTGCCCACAAAGGTGGCATAGAACGAACCCAAATCCACGGGTAGCGAGCGGTCGATGGGGTAAACTTCCCCAGCAAAGATTTCCAAATTGTGCGCCTCGCCTAAACTGGTGTTGCGCAGCATGGCATCCCTCATCAGCGGATAAGGCCCTTCATAGGAGGGTGATGAGATTCGGAAATTCGTCCCAACAATGTCGTTGTTGGACTTGAGGTCAAAGTGGAAATTACGAAGTTCGCTGAGCAAATCCAAATCTCCTGGGATGGAGGATTGGTCTTCAGCCGGCTCCAAGAGCAGGTGAATCACCTTCCACCCAGCGCTCTCATACCCGGCATTCAACTCGTCGCGAACCTCCATGATTTCCATGTCTTCATCAACGAAATCGGCCAAATCAAAATCCGTTTCCAGCGAAGCAGCCCCGTAAATGGCCAAGCCAGAGATGAGGACGGTCACAAGGATCACACCGACTTGCTGCTTTTGTTGAACCCGAACGATTTGGTTGGTCAAGGCAGGGAAACGAAGCGAGGGCCGGTCAACCACCTCAACCTGTTTGGAAAACATGACGTGCAGCGCCCCAACGAAGACCGTGGAGGAAATGAAGGCCGAAACAACACCCAACGAAAGGGCGTAACCCAAGGTCGCCAAAGGCGGCAAGGGTGAAATGACGTTCGCCATGAAGGCGGCCACAGTTGTGACCACTGCCAGCGAAAGGGGCATGGAGAGATGGCCGCAGGCTCGCAACCACGATTCAGAGACGCTCGGGAACTCGTCTTTGAAGGTCCGTTGGGAGCGTTGGAGGTGAATGGCGTAGTCAATGCCCAGGCCCAAGACCAGGGGAGCCACGGTCGCTTCCAAAGCGGTGAATCGTGCACCGGCTACGTTGAGAATCCCGTAGGTCCAAATCAACGCACTGGTCAGGCCGACGATCGGGAAGGCAACGCTTGAGAGCGAGCGGAAGGCGACCGAAAGCATCAGCACGACGACGATGAACGCCAGCAGGACAAGAAGGAGCAAATTGTCAAACGTGCCCTCATCGATGTCGTGGGCCAAGAGGTCGTTGGAGATGACTTCGTATGTCAAGTCCGATGAGGTTGAACGCTCGCTGAAAACATCACGAAGCTGGTCTTGCAGCATGCGACGGTGCGTCTCATCAAGGTCGGGGTCCACCTCCAGCAC
>CALGEM010000228.1 GCA_937881505.1 uncultured euryarchaeote | reverse complement strand
CCGCGTCGTCGGCGGTGCCGCTACCTACGGCAACAGCACCATCGCTGGCGCCGAGAAGTGGCGCGTCATCGGCTGCGTCGTCGGTCAGCACCACGAACTCATCCAGCAGCGCCAGTCCATTGGCGAACTGTCCTGAGGCGGTCTTCGGAGGAAACAAGGAGGATTTCAAATGGGAGCAATTGGAGGACTTGACGTCGCCTACGGCGCGCAGTTGCAGGTGGTGCGAACCAACCTGCTGCTCGTCGAAGTGACGTCTGCAAACGTGACTGAGAACGGCGGCAAGAACGTCTTGGAACTGGCCCAGCAGGGCCTTCCGGCGATGCTGAAGCCTGACCTGATTTACTGCACGGATGACGCCGACGCCGACATCGAAGATGTGGGCTGGAGCGACGTGGCCATTTTCCGTGGCTCGCGTGACGTTGCAGGCACGAGCACGACTTTCACCGCCGCGGACAACCACGGTCTGGTGCGAGACATTCGTGAAGTGCCTGTGACCCCCGGCAGCGTTCTGCCCCAGCAGGCTACCACGGCCCTCGGGACCGCGGTCGGCTTCACGGGCGGGAAGTTCAACGTCGAGGCCATCTTGAGCATCGGCGCCATCGAACTGACCGCCATGGACGGTGCGAGCCCAGCGGCTACGCTGCTGGACCCGTACTCGCTCGGTGAGGGCACGCCCAACACCTTCTCGGACGGCCCCAACGGCGGTGTCGTCGCTGGTGTGGACGGGAACAACGTGTACTCGCGTGCGATGGAAATGGCGTTCGAGAACTCGCAGGTCAACGCAACCATGGCCGCTGCCGGTGCCCCCGGCGGTGGCGTCGGTGTGCTCGACCTCTCGGGTATCTGTGAGTTCGCGGCTGCTGGCTTTGCCGGAACCGGTGCGAACTTCGGTGCGGGCGACCTCAACACCCTCAACGGCGGCGACATCACCATCGGTCAACTCAACGACGGGTCGGCCGGTGCCTCGACGAACTACGCATGGGACGACATCGACGATGAATTGGCCAACAACGCGGCCATCATCAGCGTCGTGTCGCCCTGTCGCGTCGCCTGAGGCGTGCAGCGCACACCACTCAAAGAACCTGCTCAGTCAAACTGAGTAGCCATCCCACGGTGACGTGGGTAGTAAGACCCCACCCCCGGGGACGCCCGGGGGATGGGAACCGCCCCCGTCTGGGATTTCCCGGGCGGGGGCATTTTTTCGTTCAGTGAACCATCGGTAATCGTCGCTCGGCAGCCTTATACCGGAAAGTGACGTGGCCTTGCTTGAGCCTACCCGGCTCCACCGACACAGACAACAGGTGATGAAAAATGGCGAACGCAAATCAAGGAATCCGCTCGGGCAACGTTATCGGCGCCCCGCTCGGACAAGGACATGGAAGCAGTGGCGAAGGTGTGGCTCTTAAGCCCGGATTTTTGTGCAAAATCCGAGACCGTTTCGTGATGGTCGAAAGCGTGGAGGGGCTGACGGGTGACCTCTTCTTTAGC
>CALGEM010000227.1 GCA_937881505.1 uncultured euryarchaeote | reverse complement strand
CTTGACCTTCGAAACTGTCAACGGCATCGTTGTATTGCTGTTCTTCTTTTTCGTCGAACATGTCATAATCGGACATATCGGGCTCTGAAGAGGAAAGAGGGAATTGGGCGAAGACGGTGGCGAACACCAAAAGCGCTGCACCGATCATCAACCACTTTTGGAAGGAATACATGCTCCCTTTGGCCATGCTGGCTACTGGCGGTTGGTAGGGAGAGGCTGCTGCTTGGGGGGGTGGCATGGGGGCTTGCATGAGGTAAACTTGAAACAAAAGGGGTATGAATGTTCCCACTTCTTCAAACGCTGAAGATGCTGCTTGCTTGTTCGAGCACGATGGCGGTGAACAGCGAAGCAAGGCCGGCCACCCATGTGAGTTGAATCATCTGCCCTACGGCGCTCGTGCGGGTTCCACCTCGCAATCTTGTGGCAATAGACGAGACGGCCACCACCTGCATGAGAATCAACAATGAAATGATGATTTTGAACATCCGAATGTTGTCTTCAACCGAAGATGCGTCTTCCATTACTGGGAGGGCGATGCCCCCGGCAAACTCCGTGAGCATGCTCACATCCGTATCGACCAAACCGCTGGCGACACCGGCGATGGCTTCACCCAGTTGGAGAACGATGGCAGTGGTCACGTTCAGTGATGCGACGCTGGAAATCAGTAAACCAAGGGCCACACCCCACATGGTGTTGGCGGAAAGAGAACGGCGATTTCGCAGGGAAAGGAGGTTACCGACGCTTCTTGAAACCATTTCAGCGGTTCCAGCAGGCTGGCCCGAGGATTGGGACCCTTCAATGTAGATTCGAGTATAACGGGAAATCACTGCGGAGTTGGTGTCGGCCGTGAAGTAATCCCACGCTCGGTCAGAATCAATACGAGTGGAAAGACGCTTTTCCAAGCGATCAATGGAATTGTCAAGCATACCGAAATCGATGCCTCGCAACGCTTTGATGGTGGCCGAAGGCTCAGCCGAACGTGCTTGTGCAGTCCCACCCAGTGCGCGAATGAAATCGGGATAGGTCTCATCGCGTCGTTGAATTTGATTTTCTTCTCGTCGGACCATCAATGCGGGAATGAGCAGAGGCGAGAACGGCAAGGCGATGAACAGCAGGCCGTATTTATCCCATTGCGAGGTGATGACCTCCCACGTCCAAATGAGCGTGAACGTGGCCAACACCACCAGGCCGAGGGAAATAGCCCCTGACAGCAACAGTGAGCGCCGGAAATTGATTCGGAACGGCGTGTCCATTTCGTCACGAGCAAACGTTGCATCCTTGGGGATGGTCGCACGGAAAGCGAAGACGGCAGCGACTTGAATGAACAAAAACACCAGCGAAGCGAGGAGTAAGAAGCGGAGACGACTGGCGACTTCAATCGGTGTATCGTTCACGCCACCCACTTCAAAGAGAACGAGGTGAATGCCAGCAATGACCAAGCCAAAAAGGCCGGCTGTGGTGAGCGAGACATAAATTTCTTTCAGGGTATCCACGGATTCCAAGCGGGTGTCATAGAGCGTGTTGTATTGCTCAGCGACCGTTTCTTGCTCCGAGCGCATGAACTCGTCAATGGGTTGACCCGCTTCGATGGAGAACGCCATACGGTCAAGGAAATCAGACCACAACGGGCTGGGACTCTGGTGAGCGACGATACGAGCTGCTTCGGGAAGTGAAGTGTTCCATTTGTCAACAAGCGTCTCAATGCGCTTGACCTCTGAAGCCAATTCACCGTAGTCTCGCATCTGCTTGAGGATGTCAAAAATTGACTGAGCACCCACTTCCCCAATCGACAAAATGCCCATGCGCGTGATGAACATGTGCATTTCCTCTTCGATCAGCGTGGCTGAACGCTGCACTTCAAGCAAAGGAAAGGCAACAGCGGCAAGGGCTGACATGGCCGTGAGCAGGAGAACAAAAAGAAACCCTGTGAAACCAGCAAAAAGCGCACCTTCAGCTAGACCACCGGTCATGAAAACGATGATGATAGCGAGGAAAAAGGTCACCACGACGACGGGTGCTACATAGAGGGCGAGAAAACGGGGGACGGGCATTTCCAGCCGACGAAGGGCGATTTGCCAAATCGGCATGCGCTCCATGTCTCATCATCCTCAGTTGTGGTTGATGCCAACCCATGTGTCAATGGCCCGGCTAAAGTTGTCCCAACCGTTGGTATAGTACAAGCCAAGGAGGTCAAACACATCGTCGTAATGGGTCAAGTCGCGGTCGGCCATACGTTGAATGGCATCAGCCCGGCGCAGCATTTCATCATAGATGTCCCGCTTGTTCGAAAACCCGGCCATGGCGGCGATTTTGTTCTCGAGCAGGTGCGACTGGAACATACCTCGGAAGTAGTGCTTGTCCTTGACAGGGTCCCACTCGAACATACCACGTGTCAGCACACCGTCGCTGTGCTTATTGTAGCCGATGACCTCGTCAATCCCTGTGATACGACGGGCAATACCGCCGCCTGGTGCTTCGACGACCTCTTGGAAAATGGCGAAGTTCAGGTTGTCAAAGAACCGAATGGGGACATTGATCGGGTCGCCAGTGAATCGTTGAATCATCTTGACAATGGACGATGCGTGGAACGTTGCTATGACCGGGTGCCCCGTCTGCATGGCTTGGAAGGCCGTTGCGCCCTCAACACCACGAATCTCACCGATGATGATGTAGCGAGGCCGACTTCGAAGAGCGGCCTTCAACAGGTCAAACATCTCAACACGGGAATCCTCGTTCTTGGCATCACGGGTGACCAAGCGTTGCCAAATCTTGTGGCGCACCTTCACTTCAGGCGTGTCTTCCGCAGAGTAAATCTTCACGTTGTGGTCAATGAATGGCAAAATCGCATTGAGCGTGGTGGTCTTACCAGAAGCCGTTTCCCCGGACACCAGGACGGACATGCCGTATTCGAGACAAATCCAGATGTAGGCGGCTTGTTGGGCCGACATGGTGCCCCATTTGATGAGTTGAATCACCGAGATGGTCTCTTCAGCGAACTTACGAATGGTGAACGACGGCCCGAGCATGGAAACGTCGTCGGAGAAAATGATGTTGATACGGGAGCCATCAAGAAGCACCCCGTCAATGATGGGTTTGTTGTCCGAAACTGGACGGCCGATACGCTCGGACATGGCGCGCAGATAACGAGAGAGGAGTTCCCGCTCACGGAACCGAATATTGGAAGTGACCATGCCAAACACCTTGTGATCCATGTGGATATGTTTGAGCCCCACCGAGTGAATATCTTCCAACATCTCGTCGGAAAGTAGCGGTTCAAGCGGTCCGTTTCGAATAAGGTCTCGAATGACGACATAGTTGAGGCGTTCTCGTTGAGCTTGTGACACCGTCAGACGCTTGTCGTCCATACCGATCATCTCCCACAAACGTCCTTGCCTACGAACGAGGTTGTTGGCTTCGGAATCAAGAATCGTGTAACGCTCAATCATCTGCTGAAGGATGTTTTCAAACTCGTTATCCGTGGTGAATGAAGGAGCCGTGGGGGCTTCCTGAAGCAGCGTTTCAACAAGTTCTCGGCGAATGTTCTCTTCTTCTTCGGTCAGTTGCGGCCCCAAGCCGAACCAAAGAATGGTTCCACCGCCGTCATCGTCCGCAGGGGGTTCGTAGATGTGAACGAAAATGGGTTCGCGGGTGACGTAAATCAAATTGAGCGGGCGCTGCTTCTTGGCGTCTCGGTCAAGAGGCCCGTAGTAGATTGGACGAGAGCCGTAGCGCATCTCAAAATCTCGCACCCATTCCGCAACGTGCGGATAGGCGGCCATGACGCCGTTGAGGTCGCCCTTGGCAAATCGAGGTTCGTCGCTCATGCTTCTCCTCTCCTCAGCTCACGGCCGTGATGTCCACGATGAAGCCCATGCCAGGCTCAACTCGCCATCCAACGGATGTTTGAATGGGTCCTGCTGCCCGAAGGAAGCGAGTGATGATGATGTTGCGTTTGAGTTCTCCACCGATCATTGCATTTTCCAAATCGAGGACCACTTCTGCTGACGCACGCAGGGTGTGTAGGAGGGAGTGGTCCATTTCTTCGGGGTCTGCACAAAGCATGAATGAACGACCGTCGGAAGCGATTTTTCGGAGTTGTTGAATCAATGCAAAATGGTCGGCCTTCGTGCCTTCCTCGGGCATCAACGAACTTGCTGAATCCAAGACGATGACATCGGCTGCGGGGATGGCTGGACTGCTCAAAACCTCCTGAAGGCTGACATCTTGACGTGAGTCGGCAATGGTACCGTACCTGCTCAAAACCATCACCTGGCCCTTGCGCATGGCTTCGGTCATGCCGTATCCAATGCTCTCCATCTGTTCTACCCAACCGCGGGTGGTCAATTCTGTCGTGATGACCAAGACCTTGACGCCGTTGTGAACCATGCCGTGAATGAGGCGTTGGGCGATGAGGGATTTTCCCGCACCGACCTTGCCTTGAAGCAAGTACAACGAACGGTTTGGCAACCGTAGACCCATGGAGTCCGCAAGCGAATCCGTTTCCACTTCAAAGGGGAAACCGTCCTCGACCGGCTTGTGGGCCGTGATAAACGGGTTGTCATCAAACGACATTCAACCTCACCTCCGCATTGGTGGTGACCGAGTGAACGATTCCGTTAACGGGTTCAGAGGTACCCACAAAGAACACAGAGACATCGTCTCCATCGTTATAATTCCAGTTCGTGTCAGTCAAGACGACTTCAGCCAAATAGCCCGGCAACCAATCCGTCCCGCTGGGAAGAATGGTTCCAGAGGCCGAAACGGGCGCTTCACCGTCAACCAAAAACTCGTAATTCGTGGTGTTTAATTCATGCTCGCCGGTGTTGACCAGGAAAAGGGTGATTTCTCCTGCTGTGGCATCGTAGGCAACCATGGCATGGTCGCCACTTATGGCAACACCAAGTTCATACTTATCGGATTGTGAACGCTCGTGGAGTGCCGCAACACGGACCATATCGCTCCATTCGGCAATCAAAATAACGCTGGCGCTGCCTGAAATCAAAAGCCCAGTTACGAGCATAATCATTGAAGAAGCACCTCCATCCGCCATTTCATCACCACAATGCGTGCCCGACGATGGTGGAACCCACCGAAAGAGCCAGTCGTTCATCGCCCGGTAATCCAGTGTCAAACCACCGAAGATTGAGCGTTTCTCCTGAGAACCAAAGTTCAGAATTGATTTGCGAAGTATACGCAGAAGAGAATTGCGTAGCGTTGCGACCGTCAAGGTACAACCACATATTCTCGTGGTCGATGGTCGTTGAGCCCGTATTCGTCATGTTTGCATACACTACACTGCCGCGGGTAGCTGTGAGACTCGCCGTCGCTGTCGGTGTTCCACCACCGTTCACAACAAGGGTTGGAAGCGAAGAATAATTGCCGTGGCTGGTGATGACCACGGACGTAATGTTTCCATTCCCGTTCACTGTGTACGTAGCTGAAAAACCGCCAGTACCGGTTGAGGCTTCGATTGTTCCGCCGCTGCTGTATCCCGAACCACCGTCGTTGATGGTGACATCCACGATGGCACCCGTGTAGATGATGGCATCGTCAATGGTGAAGGTTGGCGAAGGTTCATCCGCTGCATCATCGATTCGGTCTAAACCGGAATCGACCTGCAAAGATATGGCCTGATAGGCCATGGAAAACACCACCAGCATCGAAATGCCGATGATCAATCCTCCAACACCAACCGATGCACCCATGTCACTCTTCACCTCTTAGCATGTGAAGTTGACGCCACGATGAGACCAAAGCAGAGAACACCAACAATTGTCGGTGAGGCAAATGGTCTTCCAAAGCGGTTTCAGGGTCACCTGGTTCTGCAAGTTGCACAATAGCAAGCACTGCGTCGCCTTCTTCCTGTGTCAGCATACCGGACTCCATGGCTTTCTGGGTGAAACTCACCGCTGCCATACCGGACATGTGGTCGAGCAACAGTGCAGCCACGGTTGGTGCACCTGTGCTTGACTGTCCATTTCCAGAGCCGCTTGAACGCGGGGCGACCAAGAAGGGGTTCGCCGCCAAGGCTTGTGCCTCGTAGAGTTCCACGAGTTGCCCTTGGTCGTCTTCCATCATGCGAGCGGTGCCACCGACCTCGACCACTTCACCACTGGCGGTGATGATGCGGTCTCCAGTGGACCCTTCGTCGCTTCTTTCTTCGTCATCCACGTATTCATCTTCGCCTTCGACTGCAGACGATTCGCTTACTGTGACACCTTCATCAAGTCGGTGTTCAACCATGCGAAGGACATCCTCGACCATGTCAAGACGACTGCTGATGAGCCGCTCAAGACCAGAGGTGTCCACCGTTGCAGAGACTGCAGGTGCCGGGGCTGGTGCAGGTGCGAGCGTGGCGGCCACGTTGGGCACGCTTTGCTGACTGTTAATCCGAGCTCGGGTCGGTCCAGGTGAAATTGTCCACGCATCCTCCTCTGAGAGCATCCCTTGTTCGGGAAAAGGTACCTGTTCAATGGCCACGTTGGCCAAAATCTTCAGGCGTTCCTCACTCAATGCTTGGTCTGCGTTTTTACTTCCACCGGAATTCCCACTAAATGGCCATGCCATTGATATTCCTCCATATTGAAACGAGAGAACTCGTTTCAAACATCAGATCAATGGCGTGCCTGGGTCAACCTGAGCAGGGATGTTCAGCGTCTCGAAGGACGTGCCACCGCCACCAGCGTGGATGTACAGTTGCACACCCGTGTTGAGGTTGTTTGCTGCATTCGGTGCGCAATTGCCTCCGGGGATGGTAATCATCACGGGCATGTTGGGTAGAATGGTTGCAATGTCGGCGTTGGTCTGGTCCATTTCGTCAACAATTGGGTCAGAGCCTTCAATGGGTGCTGCACTGTTCTCACAGATAATCTGGTAGAAGATTTGGTCGGTGGAGAGCGGTTCGCTACCAGGAGCCAAGCGAGCATAGATTTCGTAATCCGTAGCTGCAGTGGTTCCGGCAACGACCGTGCTGACCATGAGCTTGCCGTTCATGGCTTGCGAGGTGTCATCACCCGTGGACTGGGCGTTCTGTTGGAGCTTTTCTGCGGTCTGAATAATGACGGCAGCAGCGACAGCAGCGACGAGGATCAGTGCAATGAACACGATCATGGCGCCAATACCGATGGCTGCGAATTTGTCATCTTCCATAGAGGAGTGTTGGTTGTTGGTCTTCAAACGACCACCTCACCAGCATCTACGCTACCGCCGTACTTGAAGACCTCGTACGTGAATCCGCCGCCTCCGGCTTGGACCACAAAGGTGTCGTCGGTGTTGATCTGTGGTGCACAGTTGCCCGTAGGCGACAGCGTCACAGTGTAGGTTGTTGCAGGGTTGAGCGGGTCAGCTGCACCACCGGTTCCGAGTGCCGAAGCAGCCGTGTCAGTGATACCAGCGACCGTTCCGAAGTTTCCGGACTGGGTCAGTGCGCCTGTTCGTGCGCCCGTTTCCAAGCAGATGAGGTTGTACTCAACGGCTACGGGGTCAATCGGGTCGGAACCCGGTGCCAACTCGAAGGTGATGTAAAGGTCAGCACCTGCATTTGTCAGCACAACCGAGAGGATGAAGATCTTTCCGGCCATCATGTCCGTCGTATCTTCACCCGTACTCTGGGCGTTTTGTTGCAATTTTTCTGCTGTCTGAATAATGACAGCAGAAGCCACCGCGGCCACAAGAATCAGAGCAATGAACACAATCATTGCACCGATACCGATGGCCCCGAGGTCATCGCGGTTTTCGTTCTTCATTTCGTTTTTCATGTTTTTCACCATTTTTTTTGTTTTTTCCCCCGCCTCTGCGGGTGGAACGTGATGCGGTCAAAGAGCACCTCCTTGACCGAGGTTGATGCGAAGTGGCATGCGAATGACAGCCACTTCGTCGGGAGCGAGGTTGCGGATGAACGGCACTTCATCCGTTGAAAATCCAGACGGAATCCAAGGCGTGAGCAGCACTTCAGAAAGCGGTTCCATGGCTCGGTTTTGAACACGCATGGTCACCGTGATTTCGCCCGAGCGCA